>CAZPBH010000317.1:0-3178 GCA_964584645.1 uncultured Rhodospirillales bacterium
CGATGTATTCGCTGTTCCAGATCATGACGCTGGAGAGCTGGTCGATGGGCATCGTCCGGCCGGTGATGGAGGTGCACCCGCAGGCCTGGATCTTCTTCGTGCCGTTCGTGATCGTGACCAGCTTCGCGGTGCTGAACCTGTTCATCGGGATCATCGTCAATTCGCTGCAGCGCCTGCATGATGCCGAGCAGGCCGAACAGATCGCGGCCGCGCGCGAGCTGGCGGATGAGGAGGTCGACCGCGTGCTGGCCGAGGTGCAGGCGCTGCGCGCCGAAGTGGCGCGGCTGGCCGAACGCATGCCGGCGGCCCCGCCGGGAAAGGAACCCTGATGACCAGCTACTGGCTGATGAAATCCGAGCCCTTCAAATGGTCCTGGGACCAGCAGGTCGACAAGGGTGTCGAGCCCTGGGACGGTGTGCGCAACCATCAGGCCGCCAACAACATGAAGGCGATGAAGCTGGGCGACCGCGCCTTCTTCTATCATTCGAACGAGGGCAAGGAGATCGTCGGCATCGTCGAGATCGCGAAGGAGTACCATCCCGACCCCAGCGATGCCTCGGGCCGGTTCGGCATGGTCGAGGTCAGGGCGCTGGAGCCGCTGCAGACCCCGGTGACGCTCAAGCAGATCAAGGCCGACCCCGTGCTGCAGGACATGGCGCTGTTGAAGCAGTCGCGCCTTTCGGTCAGCCCGGTCAGGCTCAACGAATGGCGGCATATCTGCAAGCTGGGCGGCGTGAAGCCGTGAACGGCCCATGAGCAGCGCGCCGCTGTGCCGGCTGGAGGAGATCGAGGACGGTACGGCCCGGGGTTTCGTCCTCGGGGATCCGCGCCAGCCCGAGCGCCTGCTGGTCTATCGCAAGGGCAGCCGGGTCTGGGGCTATGTGAACCGCTGCCCGCATATCGGCACGCCGCTCGACATGTCGCCGGACCGGTTCATGGACTTCACCGAGCGCTATCTGAAATGCGCCACCCATGGCGCGCTGTTCGAACCGGAAACGGGGCTGTGCATCAGCGGACCCTGCCATGGCGACAGCCTTGAGGAGATCGAGCTCAGGGTCGAGGACGGCCAGATTCGCCGCGCCTGAGGCCAGGGCCTGTTACCCAGACCTCTCCGGGAGCCTATTCCGCGTCGGCCGGGTCCGGCAGCCGCACGGCCGTCTGCGCCTTGTGACCGGTTTCCTCCGGCGCGAGGATCGCGGCCATTTCCTCCAGCGCCACGGAGACATGCTCGGCCACCGCCCGGACATCCGCCCAGTCGGTAAGCGTGGTCGGCGCATCCTCACCGGCCACGGGGGCGCTCATCAGCACGGCATCGAGGGCGGCCAGCGCCGTCTGCCGGCTCATTTCCTCGAACCGGACGGCCATCGTGTCGGCGGGGGTGGTGCTGTGGGTGTCCATGAGCGCGCGGTCCTGTGTTCCTGATCGGAAGGGGCGATGGGGCCGGTGCTCTCAGATCCCCTTCGGAACCCACTGTCGCAGGCCGCGTTTAAAGTGGTGTTAACAGGCGGTGCTCAGATGCGGCGCCGTCCCAGAGAAACACGGCGTGAAAAACACGATGCGAAGGACGGGTTGATCCGGGACTGATCCAATGTACCTGTCAATGCGTGTAAGTATTACAGAGCATGGATCGAAAAGGAGCATGTGTCATGGTCAAGGAAGTTGAAGCTGAAAAGGCACGGCAAGGCGAAATACGCAAGGAATCCAGATATATTCTTCTGGCTTCTGCTGTGATTGTCGTTCTTCTGATGGGCGGCGCTTACATCTTTTCTGTCTGACTGCCGACCAGAGTGCGGTCTGAGTTCTGACGCCGATCAAGACCTGACCCCTTCCCGAGGCCCATTCCCACGTCCAAGCCCAACCCCCGAGCCAAAGCGAGGAGAGAGATGAGCAATATCGAAATGATGCAGCCGCGAACGCGCGAGACCGACCCGCATACGGGCATCCCCGAGGAGCACCGCAAGCAGCTGGCCGAGCATCTGAGCCGCGCCACGGCGGACACCTATCTGCTGATGATGAAGACCCAGGCCTATCACTGGAACGTTGTCGGCCCGCTTTTCGTCTCGTTCCACAAGCTGACCGAAAAGCACTATGAAAAGATGTTCGAGGCGGCCGACGACCTGGCCGAACGGGTGCGTCAGCTGGGCTTTCCCGCTCCGGGGAGCTATTCCCAGATGGCCGAGATCTCCTGCATCGTCGAAGATACGGGCCGTCCCAACGCCGAGGCGATGATCGAAAATCTGGTGCGCGATCACCAGTCGCTGACCCGTCGTCTGCGTGAGGCCGCCACCCATGCCGATGAGGTGGACGATCACGTGACCCACGACATGCTGACCGAACGCATGGAGTTCCACGAAAAGGCTGCGTGGATGCTGGGCGTGCTGACCGAACAGTAAGGCTTGCGCGCATCTGAGCGCAGCGGGGCGTTCCCTTGGGGACGCCCCTTTTTCATGGCCGGCGGTTGCGCCATGTTGAGGCTTCGAGCAGGGCCTACCTGCCGGGTCGCATCAATCAGGGAGCGCCACCAGAGATGACCGAATCCCCGTCCCTTATCCCCGTCGATGCCGGGCTGGCCGAGAAGGCCTGGATCGATGCCGGCCGCTATGACGAGCTCTACCGCCAGTCCATCGAACAGCCCGAGGCGTTCTGGCGCGAGCAGGCGGAGCGGGTCGACTGGATGCGTCCGCCAACGAAGATCCGGGATGTGGACTATACCGGCGATGTGCGTATCCGCTGGTATGAGGATGGCCAGCTCAACGTCGCGGCCAATTGCATCGACCGGCATCTGGAGCTGCGCGGCGACAAGCCGGCCCTGATCTGGGAGGGGGACGACCCGTCCGAGCACAAGACCATCACCTATTCCGAGCTGGCCGATCAGGTCGGGCGCCTCGCCAATGCGATGAAGGCCCGCGGCATCGCCAGGGGTGATCGGGTGACGATCTACATGCCGATGATCCCCGAGGCGGTCTATGCCATGCTGGCCTGTGCCCGGATCGGGGCGATCCATTCGGTGGTCTTTGGCGGGTTCAGCCCGGACAGCCTGCGCGACCGGATCCTGGATGGCGCCAGCACGGCCGTGATCACCGCCGATGAGGGCGTGCGCGGCGGCCGGAAGATCCCGCTCAAGGCCAATACCGACAAGGCGCTCGCCGCCTGTCCCGATGTCGATACGGTCATCACC
>CAZPBH010000318.1:0-3175 GCA_964584645.1 uncultured Rhodospirillales bacterium
GTGGTTCAGGAGGTGTTCCTGCGCTTGCGCGACGGGCGGCTGAAGGCATGGCCCCGGGCCCGGTTCACCACCTGGCTCTATCGTGTGGCACTCAATACCGCGCGCGAGCAGGCGCGCAAGCGCCGACGGGTCTGGGGCGATGGCGAGGCTGCGACGGCGCTGGCCCTGATGGCGGACAGGACGTCCGATCCGGCCCGTCTCGACCAGCTGGATGATCTCGGCCGCGCCCTTGCAGCCCTGCCGCTGCGCCAGCGAGAGGTTGTCCTGCTCCGCTATCTCGAAGGTCTCGATACCGCCGAAACGGCCGCCATCCTGGGCTGCCGCAGCGGTACCGTGAAGGCCCAGCTGCACCGGGCCACGACAAGGCTGCGTGCCTTGCTTGATCCACCCTCACCCAGACAGGGAGACACCCCAAGATGTTGAAATCACTTCTCGCGGCCTGCGTCCTGCTGGTCGCCAGCACCCTTGCCCCCCCAGCCCTTGCCGAGGAGCAGGGACCGTTCCTGCAGCAGTTCCAGGGCTATCTGGCCATAGCGGAAAAGTTCACCGCGCTGGCCAGTCAGGAAGAAGCGGCCGTCTTTTTCGCGATCGAGGGCATTGTGGAAATTCACGAGCAGCGGGACAGCCTTGCCGAGGCGATCCCCCTGCTGGCCGGCTTCCTTGACGACTATCCCGACAACCGGGCGATCCGCAACGTGATCCGCTTCAAGCTGCGCGACCTGTACCGGGAAACCGGCCAGCCGGATGAAGCGCTTGCCCAGATGATCGCGGTGGTCGAGGAAAACCGCTAGGGCAAGTTCCGATCAGACGGCATGATCTGATCGGCTAATTTGTCGAGATTACAGATAGATGGAGAGCATGCGCTCTGTCTAGTGGCGGGTTCCGACCCACCGTGGCGGCGCGGGCATCCCGGCCCGGGCCGGCTGGGGGTGGGTCCTTACCAGCGCAGCCCGTTCACGGCGGCAATATGATCCGGGCCGACCTCGCAGCAGCCTCCCACAATCCCGACACCGGAGCGAACCCAGCGCTGTGCCCACTGCGCATAGGCGTCGGGGCCAAGATCGCGACGACGGTCCAGGGTCTCCACCGTGGCATCCCCCTGCAGGGGGGCGACGGTGGTGAACCCGTTGGCATATGCCCCGAGCTTGTCGGCGCGACCCATCAGGAGATCGAGGGCCTGATTGATCGCTTCGGGGGGCGAACAGTTGACCAGGACAGCGTCAGCGCCGGCCTCCAGCGCGGCCTCGGCGCCATCGAGCACGGGTTCGCCGGAGCGCAGGAGGCGGCCATCGGCCTCGTCGACCGTCAGGGCGGTCCAGACCGGCTTGCCGCTGGATCGCGCCGCCGCCGTCGCCAATCCGGCTTCCTCGACCGAAGGCAAGGTTTCGCAGAGAAACAGATCGACGGCGTCTGCCTGCGCGTCGATGATACGGAGATATTCCTGTTCAGCCTGCCCGGCGACAGGTCGTTCCTCGGGACGATAGCTTCCCGGCAGGGGCGGCACACAGCCGGCGATCCGCGCTTCGGGCTTCACCCGGTCACGTGCCCGCCGACAGCAGGCCGAGGCGACCGCGTGCAGATCCTCGAACTCTTCCGCGCGGCCCGCCTGCGCCAGACGCGAAGGCGTGACGGCGTAGCCGCTGAGTGTGAGCACATCGGCGCCGGCCTTCAGAAATTCGGCATGGACCGATTCCACCAGATCGGGGCGCTCGCGCAGAATGTCGGCAGACCATGAGGGCGTCGCCGGGCGATCCCAGCGCGCCATCAGTTCCTGCCCCATCCCGCCATCAAGCAGGGTGAAGGTCATCCGGCAATCCTTCCTGCGATGGACAGCAGGAAACGCGCGGAACGGTCACCCGTTCCGCGCCCACACCCAGGAAGGAACGCAGAGAGCAAGAGTGGACGAAAGCGTGCAGCGCGCGTTCGGCCAGACCGCGATGCGCCTTACCGGAACAGCTGGAGCAGGGCCATCGGCGCATGGTTGGCGATGTTCAGATTCTGAGTGGCCAGCTGTTGCTGAATGCCGACTGTCTGCAGCCGGGCGCTTTCACGCGCGAGATCGGCATCCACCAGCCGGCCCAGGGCAGTGGCGGTTGTGTCCTCAAGCTCCTTATTGAACGCGATCTGGGAAGAGAGGAGCCTACTGTCAGCGGCGAGAGAATCCTGGGCCATGCCCACCATCTCTTCGGCCTCAACCAGCCCGCCGTCCAACAGCGCCTGCGCCGACTGAGCGTCCTGGACACCGGTGAACTGCTCCGACACAGAAAAGGTCAGATCGAAGCTGGTGAGCTGAACCTCATCGCCCATCGGGTTCAGCGTGATGGCAAGGCTGTCGCTGTTTCCGGCGATCAGGTTCGTCCCACCATAATCGGCGTCGCCAACGGCCTGACCCATTTCCTCAAGCACGGCGGTATACTCGGCATCAAGCGAAGCGCGCGCCTCGTCGGTGAGCCCGGTATCGGACATCCGGGTCAGAACATCGCGCATATGCCCGAGCCCGTCTGAAAGCCGTTGCGTGGCCGCAAGCGCCACGCTCACGCTCCCCTGACCGACGGCGAGCCCACTGTTGACGGCTTGCAGGCTACTGACGCCGGAGCGCAGGCCATCGGCGACGGAGAAGGAGACGCTCTCGTTCTGGGCCGACGTCACGGGCTGGATGCTGGCGAAACTCGACGTGATCCGCTGGGACCGATCGATATGGCTCAGCGAGCCAAGCGCGGATGAGGCACCGGTATTACCGTTGAGGGGCGTGATCATGCTGGCCCTCCTTCTTTTCGCGAGGGTGACGGACATTTTTGACCGCACCCGCAGCCTAGCATTCCGGCCTTAACGCCCGATGACCGCAAATCGTTAATATTTCCTTGATTTCGCGACGCGGGGCGAATCTCGTTCGAACGGAGGTGAGGATGGCGCGCCCCGGAGGACGTAGTCCGACCAAGCTTCAAGGCGGGGCAAGCCCAATCGAACGGAGGTGAGACTGGCGCGCCCCGGAGGACGAAGTCCGACCCGGCTTCAAGGCAGGCCAAGCCCATTCGAACGGAGGTGAGAATGGCGCGCCCCGGAGGACGTAGTCCGACCAAGCTTCAAGGCAGGGCAAGCCCGTTCGAACGGAGGTGAGATTGGCGCGCCCCGGAGGACGAAGTCCGACCCGGCTTCAAGGCAGGCCAAGCCCATT
>CAZPBH010000319.1:0-3124 GCA_964584645.1 uncultured Rhodospirillales bacterium
CGCCGCTTACCTGATAGGCGAAGACAGGCAGGTTAACCGCCTGTTTTACCTTCGTGATGATGTCGAGATAGGGCAGGCCCGGCTTGATCATGAGCAGGTCCGCACCCTCAACGATGTCGAGGCTCACCTCGCGCAGCGCCTCGCGCGCATTGGCCGGGTCCATCTGATAGCTGCGCTTGTCGGAAGGCACAGGCCCGCCCGCCAGCGCAGCGGCACTGCCGACCGCCTCGCGAAACGGTCCATAGAAGGCGCTGGCATATTTGACGGCATAGCTCAGGATCGCGCGGTCCGGGAAGCCGGCCTCGTCCAAGGCCGTGCGGATCGCTCCCACACGGCCGTCCATCATGTCGGAGGGGGCAAGGATGTCGCAGCCGGCCGCCGCCTGCACCACCGCCTGGCGGGCCAGAACGGCAAGGGTGGCATCATTGTCGATCCGACCGTCCACGATCAGACCGTCATGGCCATGATCGGTGTAGGGATCGAGGGCGACATCGCATATGACGCCCAGATCGGGATGCGCTGCCTTGAGCGCGCGGACGGTGCGGCACACCAGATTGTCCGGATTGAGGGCTTCCTCCCCCATCGCGTTCTTGGCTGTCTCCTTCGTGACGTGAAAGAGGGCGACGGCCTTCAGGCCAAGCGCCCTTGCTTCCCCGGCGAGGTCCACCGCAGCGGCGATGTTGTGACGATGGACCCCGGGCAGGGAACGGATCGGGGTCTTGCCCTCGGGCCCCTCCTGAACGAAGATGGGGAGGATGAGATCGGCGGGGTCGAGGCGGGTTTCCGCGACCAGCGCCCGCAACCAGGGGTGAGCGCGCAAGCGGCGGGGGCGTGCGTCGGGAAAGCGGCTGGGATCAGGGAACATGGCACGGGAACTCGCGCTTGGGGTGCATCAATAGGGCAGGTGTACCAACCGTTTAGGGGATTTTAACGAAAACCGCGCGACAGTGCGTAAACGCTCCGGGATTGTTGGTCCGGGCGGACGGGCAAGGGGGTGATCATGCCGCAGCACTACTATGATACCATCCATCTGATCGAGCGCCTGCACCGCCATTGCCTCGATGTGATGAAGGTCGAGCTGGACAATATGGGGGTCAAGGATATCAACAACGTCCAGACTCTCATCCTCTACAATATCGGCGATGACGAGCTGACCGTCGGCGAGCTGACGGCGCGTGGCTATTATCTGGGCTCGAACGTCTCCTACAACGTCAAGAAGATGGTGGAGAACGGGTATCTTGAGCAGAAGCGCTCGATCCATGACCGACGCTCCGTGGTCGTGAAGCTGAGCGAGAAGGGGAATACCCTGCACACGCGCGTGCGCGATGTGTTCGAACGCCAGGTTGAAGATCTCCGCAAGGCCGGCATCCCGCAAGAGGACCTCACCAAGGTCAACGAGACGCTCGTGCGGCTCGAGCGGTTCTGGTCGAACCGCATGGGCTTCAACTACCAGCTGACCAGTGCCGCCTGAACGAGCCTCCCGGAACGACAGCCCGACCGAGCGCCCGCGCACGACGCCGGCCGAAGGGCCGGTCTACCTTGAACTTTTCCCGCAAGGCATGGCGTTGCGCGTGTGCGCGATTCATGAGGCGAGCAAGCTGGAAGTCGTCTTTCAGGCGCCGATCACCGCCGGCCGGCGCGAGATTGATCGGCTCGCACGGCTCAAGCTGGGCTATGTGCTGCGCCGCCAGCGGGAACGCGCAGAGGAAGGCGGCAGGGGCCGGCTGATCTGACCCAGAAGGGGGCCCGGATCCTGACCCTGAGCCCGGCACCTGCATGGCAGGGCTCGGTATTCGAAGGGCCATTCCGGTTCACCTGAGCCTGCCTTCTGCCCTATAACTTCGCCCCATGAACGATAATGACGCGCCGCTTCTGCTGCCCTCGACCGTGCCCATCGCTCTGGCCGGCGACCATGCCGGCTTCGGCCTCAAGCAGCAGGTGGCCGAGCATCTGCGGCGCAAGGGGCGGGTGATCGTCGATCTCGGTACGGTGGACGAGCAATCTGTCGATTATCCCGATTTCGGCGCGCGGCTGGCGCGGTCGGTTCTGGCAGGCGCCACGCCGCTCGGTATCGCGATCTGCGGCACGGGGATCGGCATCTCCATCGCCGCCAATCGCCATCGGGGCATCCGGGCTGCGCTGTGTCGCACGGTCGAGGAGGCAGCCCTTGCCCGCGAGCACAACAACGCCAACGTCCTCGTTCTGGGTGGGCGCATCACGCCGGCGCCTGAAGCGCGCGCGATCGTGGACAGCTTCCTTGCCACGCCCTTCGCCGGCGGACGTCATCAGCGGCGCATCGACCAGCTCGACCGCCTGCCCGGTTGAGATTTCGACCCCGAAAGGACGGCCAGCACTGACGCGGCCGACCGACAACTGACCCGAGGAGACCCCGCAATGGCCTTTCAGGCAGAGGCGAATGCCCCGGATAACGCCTTTTTCAGCCGATCGCTTTCTGACGCAGACCCCGATCTGGCAGCGTCCCTGGATCGCGAACTCGCCCGCCAGCAGCATCAGATCGAGCTGATCGCCTCGGAAAACATCGTCAGCCGTGCGGTGCTCGAGGCGCAGGGCTCGGTGCTGACCAACAAATATGCCGAGGGCTATCCGGGCAAGCGCTATTACGGTGGCTGCGAGTTCGTGGATGTCGCCGAGGAGCTGGCGATCGAGCGGGTGAAGAAGCTGTTCGCCTGCACCTATGCCAATGTTCAGCCGCATTCGGGCGCACAGGCCAACGGGGCCGTCATGCTGGCGCTCACCAGGCCGGGCGATACCATTCTCGGCATGTCGCTGGCGGCCGGTGGGCACCTGACCCATGGCGCGAAGCCGGCACAGTCCGGCAAATGGTTCAACGCCGTGCAATATGGCGTGCGCGAGGATACCCATCTGCTCGATTATGACGAGATCGAAAGGCTGGCACATGAGCACAAGCCGAGCCTGATCATCGCCGGGGCGTCGGCCTATCCCCGCGTCATCGACTGGGCACGGTTCCGCAAGATCGCCGATGATGTCGGCGCGCGCTTCATGGTCGATATGGCCCATTATGCCGGGCTGGTTGCAGCCGGGCTCTATCCGAGCCCGCTGCCGCATGCCGATGTGGTCACCACCACCACGCACAAGACGCTGC
>CAZPBH010000320.1:0-3105 GCA_964584645.1 uncultured Rhodospirillales bacterium
CGGTGGGCACGTCGGCCAGCTCCTCCGGCGGCAGGTCGTAGAGGTTCTTGTCCATTGCATCGCCCGGATGGATCTTGTTCTGGATGCCATCGAGACCCGCCATCAGCATCGCTGCGAAGGCGAGATAGGGGTTCGCACTCGGATCCGGGAAGCGCATCTCGATGCGCTTCGCCTTCGGGCTGGTCGCGAAGGGGATGCGGCATGAGGCCGAACGGTTCCGCGAGGAATAGGCCAGCAGGACCGGCGCCTCGAAGCCCGGCACGAGACGCTTGTAGCTGTTCGTGGTCGGGTTCGTGAAGGCATTGATCGTCCGGGCATGCTTCAGGACGCCGCCGATGTAGTAAAGTGCCGTTTCCGAAAGGTCGGCATAGCCCGAGCCCGCGAACATCGGCTGGCCGTCCTTCCACAGCGACTGGTGGCAGTGCATCCCCGAACCGTTGTCGTTGAAAACCGGCTTGGGCATGAAGGTCGCCGTCTTGCCATAAGAGGCCGCGACCATGTGCACGACATACTTGTAGAGCTGCATGTTGTCGGCGCACTCGACCAGCTCGGCGAACTTGATGCCCAGCTCGTTCTGCGAGGGAGCGACCTCATGGTGGTGCTTTTCAACGGGCACGCCGAGCTCATGCAGGACCGAGACCATCTCGGCGCGCAGATCCGACATCGAATCGACCGGGGGAACCGGGAAATAGCCGCCCTTTGGGCCGGGTCGGTGACCCAGATTGCCGTCCTCGAAGACCTTGCCGCTGTTGTAGGGGCCTTCCTCGCTGTCGATGGCGTAGCTGACCGTGTGCTGGTCGTTCTTCCATTTCACATCGTCGAAGACGAAGAATTCGGCCTCGGGACCAAAGAAGGCGGTGTCGGCAACACCGAGCCCGGTCATGTAGGAGATGGCGGCCTTGGCGATCGAGCGCGGGCAGCGGTTATAGGGCTGGCCGGTCGAGGGCTCGAGCACGTCGCAGAATACCATCAGCGAGGGCTGCGCGGAGAACGGGTCCAGCTTGGCCGTCGACAGGTCGGGCTTCAGGGTCATGTCCGACTCGTTGATCGCCTTCCAGCCGGCGATCGACGACCCGTCGAACATGATGCCTTCGTTGAGCAGCTCCTCATCGACAGTGACGACATGCTGCGCGGTATGCTGCAGCTTGCCCTTCGGATCGGTGAACCGGAAATCGACATATTTGACCTCATGCTCCTTGATGAGGTCCATGATCTTTGCGACGTCGGACATGGATATGCGCCTTTCTTCTCAAGCGGGTCGTTGGGGTCGTAGGGCAATCGGGGACCTGTAGCGCCGGGTGAACACTGCAGACCGCCCGCGTAACGAAAGCAGCGGGTTACTCTGGATAGTCGACCGGAAGGTGCGGCTGGCCGGGCGACAAGGACTGCGGGCAACAGTCCAGCACGCCGACAACTGAGCCGATCCTGCCGGGTCCACCTGATGACGAGGGCGTTTCGCTCCCTGCTCCGCGCGGCGTTCTGGTGCTTTTGTGGGGGCACCGCTACGGATCAGGCGCTGGACTTAGGCAGGCCGGTTGCAGGTGTCCAGATGAAGGGAACCGAAATCGGAATGAACGCCTCTGCCGGCCTCGTGGCCGTGGGGAGGCTAGATAGCATCGACCCCGCGTTCGCCCGTGCGGATGCGAATCACCTCGTCGACCGGGCTGATGAAGATCTTGCCATCGCCGATCCGCCCGGTATGCGCGGCCTGCTGGATGGCCTCGATGGCACGGTCGAGCAGGCTGTCATCCATGATGACCTCGACCTTCACCTTGGGCAGGAAATCCACGACATATTCCGCACCCCGATAGAGCTCGGTATGGCCCTTCTGGCGCCCGAAACCCTTGGCTTCGGTGACCGTCAGGCCACGCACGCCGATCTCGTGCAGGGCTTCCTTCACATCATCCAGTTTGAAGGGCTTGATGACCGCCTCGATCTTCTTCATGGCGCGTTCCGTATCACTCTCATCTCTAGTGGTTCGTCAGAAGGGGCCTTGAACCGCAAGCCGGCATGCGAACCGGGTGCCCAAGCGCGCAAACATAGTACGAAGCACCGGAAGGCGGCTAGAGGGTTGATGCCGCCATGCGATGCGCCACGATTGACGGGCAGCCCATGGCTCGCCCATAAGGTGCGCGCATGGCAAGTGCAGCAGCGCCGGTCATGGCGACCGTAGCTCAGTCGGTAGAGCACTCGGTTGTGGTCCGAGTTGTCGCGGGTTCGAGTCCCGTCGGTCGCCCCATTTCCCGCCATGGGCCATGGTGTGCCCCTGATGGCGTGGCACCATGAGCCTCGGCGGCGCGCCCTTTCCCCATAATCTCGCGGTTCTTCCTCCCGAGGAGCATCGGCGCCTCGACGAGCTCGCCCTTGCCGGGGGTCTCTCACCCTGTGCCCTGATGCGCCGGGCCGCCGGTGCTGCGGCCGAACGGATCCTGCGGGAGCTTGATCGGCGTCCCGTGCTCGTCGCCGTCGGGCCCGGCAACAATGGGGGCGACGGGCTGGTGATGGCAGCCGCGCTACGCGAGGCTGGCTGGCCGGTTCATGTGGTCGCCCTCGATGTCGCCTGGCGCACGGAAGAGGCGCGTGAGGCCGCGGCTCTCTGGGGCGGTCACCCGGCCTGCGGACCGGAGGCGGTCGCGCAAGCGCCCCGCCCGGGTATCGTCGTCGATGCCGTTTTCGGGGCCGGGTTCAAAGGAAGCTTCGACGCGCCGGCGCGCGCTCTCATTCAAAGCCTCGGGCAACGTGCCGAGGACGCGTCGGTGCGGGTCGTGGCCATCGATCTGCCCTCGGGCGTGGATGGCCATGACGGGAAGGCGGATCGGGACACCCTCCCGGCCGATCTCACCCTCGCGTTCCATAGCCCGAAGCCCGGTCATCTGCTGCGCCCCGGCCGGGATCTCTGTGGCCGGCTCGCGCTCATCGATATCGGTCTTCCGGGAGAATCGGCCCGCGTGACGTGCTGGATGAATGATCCGGGGCTGTGGCGTGACCTTCTCGTCCCGCCGGGACCTGACGACCACAAGTATACCCGCGGTCATGTGGTTCTGGCAGCGGGTGGCGCCGCCGGGGCAGCGGAGCTGGCTGCCATGGCCGCCGGCCATGCCGGGG
>CAZPBH010000321.1:0-3097 GCA_964584645.1 uncultured Rhodospirillales bacterium
GGGCATTATGTCGAGACGTGGCGGGAACCTGCGCGACCCGGCGAACGAGGTGCCTGTACCGCGATCTATTACCTGTTGCAGGCGGGCGAGCATTCGCACTGGCACCGGGTCGATGCGACCGAGATCTGGCATTTCTACGCCGGTGCGCCGCTGGCGCTCACCCTCTCGGCTGACGGGATCGATGCCGAGGCACATCAGCTGGGCGGCGAGGTGCTGCTGGGCCAGCGCCCTCAGGTCATCGTGCCCCCTGGCTGGTGGCAGACGGCCGAGAGCCTGGGACCATGGACGCTGGTCGGCTGCACGGTCGCCCCGGCCTTCGACTTCGCGGGCTTCGAGCTGGCCCCGCCGGACTGGCGCCCCTCGCCGAAGGGGCCGCCGGATCCTTAAACAGGGACGGCGGCGCGGCGCTTCAGGATCCACCACGCGCCGCGGCGGATCATGCGGAACGGCCAGGTATCGGCGCGAAAGCCGCAGGCCTTGAAGACCATGCGGACCACCCTGTCGACATGGTCCTGGCGGTAGAAGCGATAGGCGCGCGAAAGATAGGCGTTGCCATGGGTTTTCCGGCAATAGGCGCCTTCGCTGACATTGCCGGCATAATAGGCGTAGGCGAGTTCATCGTCCTCGGCCTCCAGGATACGGCCGAGCGCCACCCGCAAGCGCTGCAGGCGGCTCAGCCGGTCGCGCTCCACATAGCGCTTCAGATGATCGTAGAACATCTTGTAATGGCGGAGTTCGTCGGCGGCGATCCGCCGGCAGATATCGGCCAGCACCGGCTCTTCGACCGCCTGCGCCAGCGCGGTGTAGTAGCTGCTCGTGCCGGTTTCGACCATGCAGCGTGCCACCAACTCGCCGGCCCGGGTCCCGCGCACGCTCGCCTCCGCGTCGATGTCGATGCGGTAGCCGGCCCTGAACCGGGCCACGGCGGCCTCGAAGTCCCAGTCGGGATCGGCCAGCTGTGCCCATCGGCCAAGCGCCTGCCCATGCTGGACCTCCTCATGGGCCCACAGCATCGCGGCGTCCTGAAACACAGGATCGTCGGGGAAGACATTGCAGAGATAGGCGCCGTAATCCTCGCCGTTGAATTCCACGAGGCTCGCCGCCTTGACGATCTTCAGGATCTCGGGATCGACCCTTGAGGCATCGAAGCGCGCCCAGTCGATATCGTCGAGGTGCCATCCTGCGCTGGTCATGATTCGCCGCCGGTTCCCTGCCCTTTACTGCCCGGATAACCGATCAACGCGCAGGATTCAAACAGGTTCGACATATGGGGCAGGTTAGATGAAGGAGGTGCCGAGCGTGCCCTCAGCCCGTCACCCGCAGGACGAACTTGCCCTGCGCGCCCTTCTTCTCCAGCACGTCATGGGCCTCGGCAACGCTGTCGAGCGGAAAGACCTGTGTCACGGGAAAGCTGAGCCGGCCGGCCAGAACATCGGCCATGATGGCCTCGAGCCTTGCCGGATCGGGGTGAACAGCCATGCGCCTGATATCCGCATCGGGGGCCGCCTCGCGCAGGCTCTCGCCCAACTCGACGATGGTCACCAGCCGGCCACCCGCCTTCACCCTGGCGGCCGCGCTATGGGCCGGCTCCCCGCCCAGGGTGTCGATCACGAGATCGGGGGGCTCGAGCCCGGCGATCCCGTTCGCATCCACGACCCGGTCGAAGCGGGTATCGGCAAGGCGGGGATCGTTCACATCACGCGCCACGCCAAAAAGTTGCACATCATCAACCTGCCGGGCGAAGCTGGCCGCAACACGCCCCACACCACCGGCCGCCCCCAGCACCAGCAGGCGCTGGCCGGGCGCGAGCCCGCCATGTTCGTGCACCGCCTGCCATGCTGTCAGCGTCGGGATCGGCAGGGCGGCCGCCTGAACAAGGTCCATCCCCTCGGGCACGCGTGCCAGAAGACTGGCCGCAGCCACCGTCCTTTCGGCGTAGGCGCCGGGTTTCCCCAGCGCAAGAAACGCCGCCACCCGGTCCCCGATCGCCCAGCCGGTTACCTCCGGCCCGAGCGCGGCGATCGTTCCCGCCACATCCCAGCCCAGAATGGCCGGGAGTTCGAGCGGCAGAACGCGTTCCAGAAAGCCGCGCCGGACCTTCCAGTCCAGCGGGTTGAGCCCGCACGCGGCGACGTCGATCAGAACCTCATCCGCGCCGGGTTGCGGATCGTTGATCTCGGCCAGCTCGAAGGCTTCCGCGCCGCCATAGCCGTTCAGAAGGGCCGCGCGCATGAAGGATGGCCTCAGCCGGCTGCGGGGCTGGCGGCGGCGAGCTTGGCCTCGAGAACCCGGGCGCGCGCCTGCAGGCGTTCCTGTTCGGGCCCGCTGGCCTCGGCGGCATCCTCGCGGCAGGCGGCGAGTTCGCTCTCCACCGCGTTGCGGTCGATGTCAGCCGGCGCCACCGCCTCCTCGGCCAGCACCGTGCACCGCTCCGGCGTCACCTCGGCAAAGCCGCCGGAGACGAACAGGACCTCGCGCCCGCCATCCTCATTCTCGATGTCGAGCAGGCCCGGTGCGAGGGTGTTGATCATCGGCGCGTGGTCGACCAGCACGCCGAACTGGCCCTCCGACCCCGGCACGGTCACCATCCGCACGGGCCGGGAGACCAGCAGCCTCTCAGGGCTGACCAGCTCGAAGACGAAGGTCTCGGCCATGGATCAGGCGGCTTCCTGGGCCATCTTCTTGGCCTTGGCCACGGCTTCGTCGATGGTGCCGACCATGTAGAACGCCGATTCCGGCAGATGGTCGTAATCCCCGTCCACGATGCCCCGGAAGCCCTTGATGGTGTCTTCCAGCTCGACATAGACGCCGGGCGAGCCCGTGAAGACTTCGGCGACGTGGAAGGGCTGCGACAGGAAGCGCTGGATCTTGCGCGCCCGCGCCACCACCAGCTTGTCCTCTTCGGAAAGTTCGTCCATGCCGAGAATGGCGATGATGTCCTGCAGGCTCTTGTAGGTCTGCAGCACACGCTGGACGTCGCGCGCGCAGGTGTAATGCGCTTCACCCAGCACCAGCGGGTCGAGGATGCGGCTGGTCGAATCGAGCGGGTCGACGGCCGGGAAGATCGCCTGCTCGGCCAGCCCGCGGCTCAGCACCG
>CAZPBH010000322.1:0-3087 GCA_964584645.1 uncultured Rhodospirillales bacterium
GCCGGTGATCGGCAATCTGGACCTGGGGGCGCTCGGCTGGGCGATCACGATCCTGTGGATTGTGGGCTGCATGAACGTCTTCAACTTCATGGATGGCCTGAACGGCATGCTGGGCCTTGGCTGCGTGCTGGGGCTGGCCGGGCTCAGCTGGTTTGCGATCCATACCGGCGTGCCGTTCGTGGCGCTGGCGGCCCTGACGCTGCTGGCAGCACTGGTGGGCTTCCTGCCGTTCAACTTCCCCCATGCCAGGGTGTTTCTGGGCGAGACCGGCAGCCAGATGCTGGGCTTTCTGATCGCCACCCTTGCTGTCATCGGCAGTCGGGCCGAGCATGGCCAGCTTTCGATCTATGTGACACCTGTCCTGTTCATGCCCTATCTGGCGGAAATTGCGGTCGGGCTGGCCTCACGCATGGTCCGCGGGCATCACCCCTTCCATGGGCACCGGGAGTTTCCCTTTCATCTGCTGCACAGGCTGGGCTTCAGCCATGCGCGGGTAACGCTGATCTATGCCGGGCTGTTCCTGATGGCCTTTCTTGCCGCCCTCGGTGTGGACGCCCTGCCGCGCGGCTGGCGGCCGTTCGGTGCGATCCTTGCGGTCATTCCCTTTGCCCTGTTCAGCCTCGCCATCCTGCGGGTCGGCGCGCGCAGCGGCCTGCTGGCGGACAGGGGATAGCGTTCGGCTATCGAACCGGAAGCTTCAACCGGGAGCCGCGCCTTGCTAGAAGAAGGTTGACCAACCCAAGGACAGCCCACCCCCCATGTTGCCGCTGGAAGATCGACTGAAGGATCAGGACCGGGCCGTGCGTGAGGCCTTGCCGGTCGAGGTGACGCGCGCCTTTGATGCCTTCCTGCAGCGCCTTGCCTCGGTGGGGGTTGAGGACGGCGCGCTCGGGGTTGGCGATCCGATGCCCGGATTCATGCTTCCAAGTGCTGAGGCGGAGCTGGTCGACAGCGCCGATCTGCTGGCAGACGGTCCGCTCGTGATCAGCTTCTTTCGCGGCAAATGGTGCCCCTATTGCAATCTGGAGCTCATGGCGCTGGAGGAGATCCTGCCCGAGATCCGGTCGCTGGGGGCGGAGCTGGTGGCCATTACGCCCGAGCTCGCGGGCCGGCCACTCGACACCAAGCGCGAGCGAGGATTGCACTACACAATCCTTGCCGACCCCGAGAGCGCGGTCGGCATGCAGTTCGGGATCGTCTTTCCGATCCCGCCCGACCTGCAGCAGCATTACAGGTCGATCGGCATGGATCTGGCCAGCTTCAACGGCACCGACAGCTGGTTCCTGCCCATCCCTGCGACCTATGTCGTCGGCCGCGATGGGATCATCGCCCATGCCTATGTCGATATCGACTATCGCCGGCGGATGGAGCCGGCCGCCATTCTGGACGCCCTGCGGCAGCTGAACTCAGGCTGAAACCGCCGCCGCGTCCCGGGCCTGTTCGGCACCCTCGGGCGCTTCGGAAACACCCCAGCGCCGTACCTTGATGAGATTGATGAAGGCGGCCAGCGCCGGGGCGTGGCGCCGACCGGAAACCGACAGCATCACGAGGGGTCGGTGAAGGTGCACCTCACCCGGGTCGAGCCGCGCCAGCCCGTCGGTCATCAGGCCCTCAGGCACCAGCGTCCAGCCGACCCCGGCCCGGGCCATCGCCAGCGCATCATCCGGGGTCGAGACCTCATGGCGCACCTGCACCTGGATCTCGCCGCCCGCCAGCAGCGCCTGCAGCCGACGCTCGGCACCGGATTGCGGGCGCGCGATCCACGGACGCTCGTGCAGCGCGGCCAGCCCGCCGCCCTCTCCTGCCGAACCTGCCGGATCGCGGCCGACGATCCATTGCGGTTCCTCGAACAGCGGCCAGGCATCCAGGCGCTCCGGCCCGCCCTCCGGTGCTTCGGCGAAGGCGATGTCGAGTTCACCCTGCATCAGCGCTTCCACCATGGCGTCGCGGTCCATGCGCCGGAGCCGCAGGTTCAGCCCGCCGATCTTCCGGCACAGCGCCCCCACCACCTGCTCCAGCCCGTCGAGCCTCAGCCCGTGCTCAAGGGCGATGGCGAGCGGGGCGGTTTCCAGCTTCGCAAAGGCTTCGGCCTGCTGGCGGGCCGCACGCGCAGCCGCCAGCGTCTGCTCAAGGTGCGGGCGCATCAGCCGGCCGAGATCGGTCAGATGGGTCAGATTGCGCTCACGCCGGAACAGCGGCCCGCCAAGCTCGTCCTCAAGCTTCTGGATCGCCCGGGTCAGCGAGGGCTGGGCGACATTGCAGGCCTCGGCCGCCCGGGTGAAGTTCAGGGTCTCGCACACCGCAAGGAAATATCGGATCTGGTGCATTTCCATGGAAAAGACCCTTGGGGTTAGCCGGTCAGGAACCAGCAGCGACTTTCAGGTGGGGGGCAAAAACGGCACCAACAGGGCAGATCAGGCCTCAGAACGACGCCATGGCGTCCGGAATCCATTCGAACGCCTCGAACCCGCGCTCCAGCGCCCGCTCCCGCCATGAATCGTTGTCGGGATAATAGACCTCCCGCAATTCCTCCCGGATCGTTTCCGCGAGGTAGCTGTCCGCACCTTCATGGCTGACCAGCCAGGTTTCCGCCAACACCGCCTGCAGCACCCGTTCGGCGTTGAAGGTGCCAACCGACATGGTGGCCGCCCCAAGGCATCGCTCACCCAGAAGTTCCAGCACGCCGGCCACGATGCTGCCCGAGGCGCCTGTCGCGATCTCGGGCGCCGGATCGACACGCGTGCCGTCTCCGAACAGGGCCTCGCCGTAATCGCGCACACCTGCCCCGGCGGCGCTGAGCGTCACCTGGCCGAACACGCCGGCATCGCTTCGGATGTCGATGAAGGCCGCGCGCTTGACGCTGGCCGGGATCGCCTCGAGGACCTTTTCCAGTTGGCGGCGTGTCCAGCACGGGCTCTGGCCGCCAAAGAACGGGCCGGCGGGCTTGACGTATTGTCCGGCCGCCACCGCGCGCCACAGCCCGCCCTCGCCATAATGGCTGGCATAGATGCGCTGGGCCTCATTGGCGGCGGAGATGCTGTCGAAGTTCCATTCCCGGGGCATGAGTGCTGGCGCCAGAATGTCGAA
>CAZPBH010000323.1:0-3080 GCA_964584645.1 uncultured Rhodospirillales bacterium
CAGCGTTCATTGGGAGAGCAACGCCATCCTGCGCTATCTGGGGGCGGCCCATGATCCCGAGGGCCGGCTCTGGCCGAAGGACCCGGTCGCGCAATCCGCCTGCGATCGCTGGCTGGACTGGCAGCAGACAACGCTCTGGCCAGTGGTGAAGGTGATCTTCTGGCAGCTGATCCGCACCCCCGAAGGGCAGCGCGACCAGGGCGCCATTACCGCCGCCATCGATCAGGGCAATCTGCTGATGGGCCTGCTCGACCGCCATCTGGGCGGCCAGCCCTGGATGGGCGGCGAGGATTTCACACTGGCCGACATTCCGGTCGGCATCACGGTCTATCGCTGGATGGTGCTGCCCTTCGAGGGAAGGGCGCGCTTCGGGCCTCTGGAGGATTGGTATAAGCGAATTTCAGCGCGGCCCGCCTTCACGCACCGGATCGCTCACCCGCTGACCTGAGGGGGGCGTTCACCCGCAGGGGCGCTTGCCCGAGACGGCCGGGAGCCGGGCGCACCGCGCGGATCCCCCGCCCCGAACAGGGCCATCATCCGGTCATCGTCGAGCGCGTCGTTATTCGCGGTCGTCAGCAATTTCTCGCCATGGAAGATGCTGTTCGCGCCTGCCAGGAAGCACAGCAGCTGGTCGGAATAGCTTAGCCGCCGGCGACCGGCGGAGAGCCGCACCCGCGCCTTCGGGATGGCGATCCGGGTCGCTGCCACCATCCGCACCAGCTCCAGCGCCTCGACCGGCGGCCGGTCCTCCAGCGGCGTGCCGGGCACGGCGACCAGGGTGTTGATCGGCACGCTTTCCGGCTGAGGATCGAGATTGGCCAGAACCTCCAGCGCCCGGGCGCGATCGGCCAGTGTCTCACCCATGCCCAGAATGACGCCGGAGCATATTTCCACGCCGGCCGCGCGCACCGCCTCCAGCGTTCGCAGGCGGTCCTCGAAGCTGCGGGTGGAGATGATCTCGGGATAGAAGTCCGGGCTGGTATCGATGTTGTGGTTATAGGCCTTCAACCCGGCATCGCGCAGCCGGGCGGCCTGATGCGGCTCGATCATGCCGAGCGTCACACAGGGCTCCATGCCAAGCGCCGCCACGCCGGCCACCATCGCGCACACCGCATCGAAGGCGGGGCCGTCCTTCACCTCGCGCCAGGCAGCCCCCATGCAGAAGCGGCTCGCACCCTCCTCCCGCGCCGCGCGGGCCGCCTCCAGCACCGGGGCGACCTCCATGAGCGGTTCGCGCGCCAGCCCGGTCCTCTTCGCGAAATGGGCTGATTGCGGGCAATAGGCGCAATCCTCCGGGCAGGCGCCGGTCTTGATCGACAGCAGGCGCGCCTGCTGCACATCGCCCGGATCATGATGCGCCAGATGAACCGCCCGCGCCCGGTCCAGCAGCGGGATCAGGGGCATTTCCAGCAGATCGAGCAACGCTTCACGGGTCCAACCGGCTCCGGTAGCCGTGGCCGCATCATCCTGGGTCATCATCATGGCGCTGCAAACTGGCAGCCGCGCGAGGGCGGTGCAAGCTTGAACAGGGTTCGCGCCGCAAGCTATACCCGCCGATCATGGTGCAGGTTCTTGCCGGTTATGTCCGGTTCGCCGAGGCCCTCAGTGAAGGGACCGGGCGGATCGCCGCTTTCGCCACGTTGGGCTGCGTTCTCGTCTGCTTCGCGGTCGTGATCCTGCGCTATGGGTTCGGGATCGGACTGATCTGGATGCAGGAGCTTTACATCTGGATGCATGCCTTCGTGTTCCTGATCGGCGCGGCCTATACGCTGCGCCATGGCGGGCATGTCCGGGTCGATGCCTTCTACAGCCGGATGAGCCTGCGCCGCCGCGCAATCGTGGACCTGACCGGCACCCTTGTCTTTCTGCTGCCCTGGCTTGCCGTCGTCGGCTGGTTCGGGGCCGATTTCGTGGCCGACAGCCTGGCCATCGGTGAAGCGAGCGCGCAGCCGGGCGGCATGCCGGCCCTCTACCTTCTGAAGGGTTTCATCCCTGCCTTCTGCGTGCTGCTGGCGCTGCAGGGGCTGGCGCTGGCGGCGCGCTCGGTGCTTGTACTCGCGGGCCGGGAAGAATGGGCGCCGTCCTCAAGCGCTGAAAGCGGGCAGGGGGTCTAGCGGCACCATGGATCCCGTGCTTCTGGGCGAGATCCTCGCCCTTTGCCTGTTCGCGGCGACGCTGGTCGTGGTGCTGGCCGGCTTTCCGGTGGCCTTCACGCTGGGCGGGCTGGGGCTGATCTTCGGGGCCATCGGCTGGCAGTTCGGCGTGTTCGACACCGCCCTGCTGGCCGGGCTGCCCAGCCGCTATTACGGCACGATGACCAATGAGGTGCTGGTCGCCGTCCCGCTGTTCGTCTTCATGGGCGTGGTGCTGGAGCGTTCACGGATCGCCGAGCAGCTGCTGGAAACCATGGGCCAGCTCTTCGGCAATCTGCGCGGCGGGCTCGGGATCTCGGTCATCCTTGTCGGCGCCCTGCTGGCGGCCTCGACCGGGGTGGTGGGGGCCACGGTCGTGACCATGGGCCTGCTCTCGCTGCCGGCGATGATGCGGGCCGGCTACAAGCCCCCGCTGGCGAGCGGCATCATCACCTCCAGCGGCACCCTGGGCCAGATCATCCCGCCCTCCACGGTGCTGATCTTCATCGGCGATCTTCTGCAGGGGGCAAATCAGCAGGCGCAGCTCGAGCTTGGCAATCTGGCGCCGGACCCCGTGAGTGTGGGCCAGCTGTTCCTGGGCGCGCTGGTGCCGGGTCTGGTGCTTGTGGGCCTGTATGTTCTCTATGTCGCGGGGCGGGCGCTCTTCGACCCGCAGGCGGCACCGGCGCTCAGCCTCTCGGCCGCAGAGAGGCGCGGGCTTCCCTTGCGTGTGGCGAAGGTGCTGGTCCCGCCGCTGGTGCTGATCGTGGCCGTGCTGGGCTCGATCCTGACCGGGCTCGCGACACCCACCGAATCGGCCAGCGTCGGGGCGGTGGGCGCGCTGATCCTGGCAGCCCTCAACCGCAAGCTCGACCGGCCGATGCTGGGCGAGGTCATGCGCTCCACGCTGAAGATCAGCTCGATGGTCTTCATCATCCTGCTGGGGGC
>CAZPBH010000324.1:0-3078 GCA_964584645.1 uncultured Rhodospirillales bacterium
CGCATCGGGGGCGATCTGGCGGGCCGCCCCGGTGTGCGGATCGACAATATCGAGCCGGCCATCGGGCAGCACCGCCCGGACGGCCAGCACGGTCTCGGCATCGATCAGGGCGAGGGCGGGCAGCCGTGCGGGATCGAGCTGGTCGAGCCGGG
Source organism: uncultured Rhodospirillales bacterium (assembly GCA_964584645.1). Taxonomy (GTDB): domain Bacteria; phylum Pseudomonadota; class Alphaproteobacteria; order CAZPBH01; family CAZPBH01; genus CAZPBH01. The sequence continues at coordinate 153 of CAZPBH010000324.1, forward strand.
CCTCGTTGAGCCGGACCTCCAGATCGGCGCGCGCCGCCGCCAGCTGCACCTGATCCAGCGGCAGCCGACCCTGCTTCAGGCGCACATCGCGCAGCAGCGTGGCCAGGCTGACGGGCCGGTGATGATGGCGTGCCAGCCAGCCCAGCCCCGCGGCCAGCGGGTCGTCGATCTGCCCGGTAGCGGACGCGGGCTCAGTTGGCGCTTGCGGGCTCAAGCGGCGCCTCGTTCGCGGTGGCGATCTCGATGGCGCGGATCAGGCGGCCGAGCTGGGCCAGCAGGGTGTATTCACTGCCGAGCACCCGGAAGACGCCATTGGCGGCGGCGATCCGGGCTTCGAACAGCTCGTTCTCGACATCGAGCACGTCGAGCAGCGACCGCCGCGCGGCCTCGAACTGCCGGCGATAGCTGCGCACCACCTCATTGGCGGCGGCCTCGCGCACATAGAATTCGGCCAGCTGGGCGCGCGCGACCTCGACCGCCGTGTAGGCGTTGGAGACCTGCTGTTGCAGCGTGCGGGCGCGCTCATCGGCGCGGGCACGGGCCTCGGAACGCTGGGCGCGCGCGGCATCGCGGCGGGCGAATTCCGCCCCGCCGGTGGAGAGCGACCAGCTGAAGCGCAACAGAGCGGTTGCTTCCTCGCTCTTGCCATCGAAGGTGTCGGGCTCGTCGATCCGGTTGTAGTCGAGATCGGCATCGAGGCGCGGCAGCAGCGGCGCCACGCTGGCATCGACGCGCGCATCGGCGGCGTCGACCGCCGCCCAGAGGCTGTTCAGCGCGGGGTTGTTCTCAAGCGCGATCTGGATCGCCTCGGCCCGGTCGATCGGCAGGAAGGCGTCCAGCCGGTCGGGCTGGGTCACGCCTTCGGTCGGCAGGCCGCCCACCGCCTCGGTATAGGCGAATTCGGCCCGCTCGGCCTGGCCGGTGATGTCGATCAGCCGGGCCTGCGCCAGCGCCAGACGCGATTCGGCCTGCGCCACATCGCCGGCATCGCCCGCCCCGGCCTCGAGCTTGCGGCGGACCTCGGCCAGCACCTCCAGATGATTTTCAACGTTCAGCGCGGCGATCTCGAGGATCGCCCGGCTGCGCATGAGGTCGAGATAGGCCTGGGCGGCGCGCAGCGCGATCTGTTCCTCGGCATCCTGAAGCTGGGCGGTGCGCTGCGCCACATCGGCGCGGGCCGCCTGGGTCCGGTTGGCCGTGCCGAGCCCGTCGAACAGCATCTGGCTGAGCCGCACATTGGCGCTCGTCGTGTAGCCATAGGCCCCTTCATCGGTATCCCCGGCCAGCTCGGCCTCGGCGCGGGTGCTGTCATCCTCGCGGAAGCCGTAGCCGCCACTGCCGCTGACCGCCACCCGCGGAAAGAAGCCCGAGCGCGCGGCCTGCACCTGTTCCGCCGCCGCTTCCTCGGCAAAGGCCGCCGCCGCCACGCGCGGATGGTTGGCGAGCGCACGCGTCACCGCCTGGCGCAGCGTTTCCTGCGCGGATGCCGGCCCCGGCAGGGCCACAAGAACGGCGACCATCACAAGCACGCCGCCAAGCGCCGCCGCGATGGTTCCGAGGTCCCGAAATCTGGTCATGATCGTCACCCAACCCCCTTGGATATCATGAGCCTACACCCATCCCCCGGACAGGGAAAGGGGGTGAAGGAAAGGGGGTGAGGCGCGAGGCGCATCTTGGTCGCCTTGCCGGTAATCCGGTGCGGCCGGGAATTGTCCAACTCATGGTTGTGGCATACTCTCTTCTCAATGAGGGGACGAGGAAGGTCCGGATCCGGCAGGAAGAACGCGGCACGTCGTGGCGCCACGGGCCTTGTCATGGGGGCCGCGCTGGTGCTGGCAGGCTGTGCCGGCGGGGACCCGCTTGCGGGCGAGCAACCCCCGGCCGCGCCGGGCACGCTGTTCGCGGCCGGAGGGGCCGGCCTGGGCAGTCTTGCGGGCGCCGGCTGGCAGCCGCGGGTCGAGCCCGGTCATCTGCGCCTCGGCCTCGGGCCAGAGGCCGATCCTGGCGGCTGGCGCCGGGGCCTGGGCTGCGGGGAGCCCTTCGAGGACATCCGGCGGCCGGCCTTGCGCACCGCCCTCGCGGAGCCCGGCGTGCGCGCGCGCTGGGTCGAGGCGCTAGAGGCAGCCGGGCTTGAGGTTGATCGGCACGACGCCGGGGGGCTGGGACGCCACATCCTTCTCAGCACCGGCCCGACATCGCACCCGATGCCACGCTATGTGCTGGCCGGCATGCTGCGTGGGGCCGAATTCGACCTGTGCCGACCGGTCGGTGTCTTGCAGGGCCTGTTCGGCGGCGGGGCGAAGGAGCGCCGCACGGGCAGCAAGGGCCATGTCGATGTGATCGTGGAATGGCAGCTGCTCGATACCGAAGCGGGCGCGGTCGTGCTGGTCCGCCGGATCGCCGCGCGTGCCGAACTCGACAGGCCGATGCCGCAGGCGATGGAGGAACTTCTGGCACAGGCCATCGCGGAGAGCGCCACGCGCCTCGCCCGCGATCCCGGGATGCAGGACCTGCTGCATGGATCGGCGCCGGCCAACCCGCAGGCACCCGAAGCGGGGGTCGCAATGCTGGCTCCAGCTTTCGAGGCCGGATCGACCCCGAAGCTCGTGCTTTCCCCGCCCGGTGCACCGGGTTTCCTTGGCCAGGGGGGGCCCGGTTCTGCCCGGGTCACGGTGATCGGGGCCGAGGGCGACCGGCAGCCGGGGCTGGTGATCGATCCAGCCGGGCTGATCCTGATGCCGGCAGCGCGCGCCCGGCCGGGGCTGGCCGTGGAGGTGACCACAAGAGCTGGTACCGCCCTCAATGGCCGGGTGTTGGCGCTCGATCCGCCGAGCGGGCTGGCGCTTGTCCGGGCCGAGGTCGAGCGTCTCCAGGCGACCGGTGTGGCCAGGACCCCGCCCACGGTCGGCAGCTCCGTGCGGGCGCT
>CAZPBH010000325.1:0-3077 GCA_964584645.1 uncultured Rhodospirillales bacterium
GATGGCATGCCGCCCGGAACAATGCGCACCGATCCTACCTTGATGCGCTCAGGCTGCTGCTCGCTTCAGACCCCAGCGCCAACACGATTTGCTGACACCGCCTGGCCAGTCATCGCCCGCGCGCCCCCATGGCCTGACGATAGGGCGTGAAGGGTGCCCGGAGGTCCGTCCGCGGGCATAGGTGGATTCGCGGAACAGACAAGCTCCCTAGGCGCAACTCATCGCGGACCTTGATCGGCTTGAAGCAGGCGGAGTTCAGGCCGTTGGCAGCCTTGCCCAGTAGGTCCAATTCTCGAAGCGCCTCATGCGTGCATGTGTCAGTTGATCTGCCAGCCGGTGCCATTCATCCCGGGAAGGAATGATGATCATGAGCCCATCGCTTGAAGACCTTGAGGAACTGGAGCGGCCGCTGGGTGGTGGCCGGCCCGTGCCCGCGAAACGAGCCCCGAAGGGGCGCTTTCTCAAGGCACGCCAGTCGAGCCTCCCGTGCCCAGCCAATGCGCGGCATGCGCCACCTGCACATGAAGCTCGGGATAGGATGGCGCCCATCCGAGCGCGCTACGCGCCAGATCAGCCTGGGCGAGCAGCACCGCCGGGTCACCGGGCCGCCTTGCGGCCTCACGTACGGGAAAGCGCTTGCCCGTCACCTCGGCGACGCACGCGATGACCTCGCGCACCGAGCAGCCGTGCCCGGTGCCGAGATTGGCGATCAGGTTGTCGCCACCTCCCAGCAGGCGGCGCAGGGCCAGCACATGCGCCTCGGCAAGATCGCTCACATGCACGTAATCACGCACGCAGGTGCCGTCAGGGGTCGGGTAGTCGGTCCCGAAGATCACCATCTCGGCCCTCTGGCCGAATGCGGCTTGCAGGGCGAGCGGGATGAGGTGTGTCTCGGGATCGTGGTTTTCCCCCAGCTCGCCCGCGGGGTCGGCGCCGGCTGCATTGAAATAGCGCAGCGCGCAGAAGCGCAGATCGGCATGGGCTGCGAGATCGCCCAGGATCTGCTCCACCAGCATCTTGGACCGGCCATAGGGGTTGACCGGGGCAAGCGGGTGGCTCTCCCGCATCGGCACCTCGACCGGATCGCCATAGACCGCAGCCGTCGAGGAAAACACGATCCGGGCGACGCCTGCCGATCGACAGGCCTGAAGAAGCGCCAGCGAGCCGCCCACATTGTTGGCATGAAACCGCAGGGGATCGCGCACGGATTCCCCCGCCTCGATGAAGGCGGCAAAATGCAGGACACCCACTGGCTGCCAACGGTCAAGCACGTCCCGGAGCCGGTCGGTATCCATCAGATCACCGATTTCCAGCGGGCCCCATCTCACCGCCTCGCGCCGGCCGTTGGAGAGGTTGTCATAGACCACAGGCGTGAAGCCGGCCCGGGCAAGCGCCTTGCAGGCATGGCTGCCCACGAAGCCGGCGCCGCCGGTTACGAGGATGGTCGGAGATGACATGGCCCCTTCATGCGGACCGACAGCAGGATGGTCAAGCATCTGCCGACGGCAGGGCGGGGCTCAGGGAGGCCAACGATCTGCCGGATACGGGCCGGACCACCGTCCCTGAGCATAAAGTGGCTCAAGGTGAAAACCTCGCGCTCTCGCTCGGCATCGAGCTTCGGCAGGCAATCCCGCTCGGCATGATGATGCCTCGAAAGCAGCGAAGCGGCCCCTTCGAGGGGGGGCGCTTCGCGACCGGCCCCGACATTGTGCGGAGCCCCACCTGAAATAAACCGGCACACCAACACAACCCACAGAAACCCTCGACAGCTATACAAGCAATCCGACACAGAGGATGTCATCTTCTGCCTATGCAGTCGGTCGCCAACGAATGGGGCAAAACGTTGTTCAAGCAGGTGCCGCCCGATTGGTCACCCGCTTCAGCGTGGCCATGCCCTCAAACCCTTCACGATAGGCGAGATTGGCGATTGTACCGTTCCAGCTTTCGCCGGTAGGTGAACTGCCAAGCCGCATGGTTGTGACGTTAGGAAGGGTGATGTTATTCGCCTCTGCCGTTTGCGGGCCGTCAAGGGCAGCAACAAAACGCTCGGCCTTCCAGCTCAGCCCGATATGAAATGCGGTGTCATTGCCCACAGAACCGGCGACAATGCTGGCTTGCTGGACACTGCCGGAAGTAAGTGAACAGATGATCCGGTCCGACCCGTTGCGCTCGATGCGGATGCGCTCATCCTCGGTGCCGTCATCCACCTGCCACAGCACGCCAGCACCAAGGCCCGTGCGGCCTTCCAGACAGACCGTCCCGGCTGTGGCACTCCACCAATCCCCCAGCGTCACCGTTGCGGCGTCGGCCTCGCGGGTGACGGCTTGCGTGGTGGTCGGGATGAAGGAGCTGGCAAAGGCTCCCATCTCGGTCTGCGGCGCGGCGATGCGCAGCGTCATGTCGATGCTGTTGCCGTTCGGGACGAACAGGTAAATCTGCGAATAAATGATGGCCGTGTCCGCGCCCAACGTCCCGACGCTGAGAAAGCGTTGAAGCTCCGCCGTGAGGCCGCTGATCGGCACAGAGGGGCCGCGCAGGTAGTTCCCGCCGGAGTTTTCCTCATTCGTGCCCATCACAAAGACGGTCGGGCCGGTCGCCGATCCTGCGACAAGCGCCAGATAGACCGATGTTGCCCAGCTTTGGCCGGGAGCCACGACCGGCGTGTCGGCCTGTCGCAACCAGCGGATGGCCAGATTGGAGCCACCGCTGGACGTGCCTGAGATATGCACATCCAGATAATCCAGGCCGTCCTGGGTTCCCGTCCCGGCGCTCTCAACCGTGATCCCATTCTGGCTTGTATAGTCCCATTTTGTTGGCGCAGCGGTCCCGACGACCCCGGCCATGGTGCTGTTGGGCACAGCGTTGGTCCGAGCGCCCTCGATCATCAGGCCGCCCTGTGTTTCTGACCTGGGCGTGTCAGCATCAACAACTGTATGGGCGCCATCGATGCCCTTGCTCGTGGCTTGCGAACCCCTTTTAAAGTCTAGCAAAGGATAAGGTGCGCCGGTTTCTTCAAAGTCGAACTGACCCAGCCCCCTGATCCGGGCCGTGAGTTAGTAGAGTCTGTTCGCCTTTCT
>CAZPBH010000326.1:0-2156 GCA_964584645.1 uncultured Rhodospirillales bacterium
CGGCAGAGCCGCAGCTTACCCTTCTGGCCGCCAATCTGCTGGAGCGCGGCGGGGGCGATTGCCTGGGGCGGGCGGGTCGGCGATGAGGTCCATGTTTTCCGGCTGACCACGCCCGAGCACCAGCGGGCCCAGCCGATCCTTGCCCGATGGGGGCGCGGCGCCTGTGAGCTACCGCTGATCAGCCGCCGGCCCCTGACCTCCGCTGAGGCGGTACTCGGGCTGGAAATCTTTGCGGCACCCTGGCCGGAAGAAGCCGGAAGGCTGGAGTTGGGAGATGCGCTGGAGCCGCTCATCGGGAGCCCGCTCTTCGGTGTACCCGATCCGCTGCCTGAGCCCGAGACCGTTCTCAGCCCCGCCGCGCACGACCCGGAAACCACGCTGGTGCTGCTGCCGGTTCATGGCGATGTGGAGGCGACGGCAGCCTGCGTTGAATCGGTGCTGACAGCCAGAAATGAGCGGCCCTGGCATCTGGTGGTGATCGACGATGCCACGCCCGAGCCCCGCATCCGCCAGATGGCGAACCTTCTGGCCCGGAGCGGTCGTGCCTCGCTGATCCGCAGCCGGGAGAATCTGGGCTTCACGAGCGCGGTCAATCTCGCACTCGACATGTTTCAGGAGCGCGATGTCGTCCTCCTCAACGCGGATACCCTGGTGCCTGATGGCTGGATCGACCGGCTTCATGGTGCTGCCTATGCCAACCTCGATACGGGCACGGTCACGCCGCTTTCCAACAACGCGCTGCGCTTTTCCTACCCCGATCCCCATGAGGTGAATCCTATGCCGGTCGCGGGCTCTGATGATGCAACGCAGGGGCGCCCTTCGCTGGCGCGCCTCAACAGGCGTGCCCATCAGGTCCATGGGCTGCATACCATCGAAGTCCCGACCGGCAACGGTTTTTGCCTGTTCATCAAGGCAGCCTGCCGTACCGCGACAGGCCGGCTGGACGATGAGAATTTCGGCCATGGCTATGGCGAAGAAAATGATTTCTGCCTGCGGGCGACGGCCCTCGGCTGGCGTCATCAGGCCCTGCCCGGCCTGATTATCGGCCATGAAGGCTCGCGCTCCTTCGGCCCGCGCAAGGCCAGGCTGGCCGCCGCCAACGAGACCCGGCTGAGGGAGGCCTATCCGGCCTATAAATCGCGGGAAGCGGCGTCAGTCCTGGCTGATCCGCTGCGCCCGGCGCGGGAAGCGATCACACGCGCGGGGCTGGCGGCCCTCAGTGGGACGGGCGTGCTGGTCATCGCCTCAACCGATGTATCGGCCGAGCGCCTTGTGCGTGGCCTCCGGCTCGAATACGCGCTTGCCGGTGAACGGGTCCACCTGCTGCAGCCCCGCTCCGGCCAGCCGGGGACGTGGGTGCTGAGCGTGGACAGCCCGGAGGGCCAGGCCAAGTTGACCTATCGCACGAAGGACAGCAGCATCCTGTGCGACGATCTGCGGGCGCTCGAACCTTCGCGCCTTGTGCTGGTCGGGCTCGGCATGCTCTCGGCACCACTCGCGGCGTGGGTGGAAGCCTTCGACCCCGCCTGTCGTGAGGTCATCCTGCACGATCATTCAGCCCTGTGCCCACGGACGACGCTGGCGCTGGGCGATGGTCTCACCTGCCCAGACCCTGCGGAAGCCGAAGGATGCAGGCCCTGTATCGCCCGCTCCGGCGCCCGCCACGGCGTGCACGAGAAGGCCGGGGCGCTGCGCATATGGGCCGCCGAACTCATGCGGGACAGCGCGCGGGTCAGCCTGGGCCATGAGGCGATGGTCCCGCTGCATGCCCGCGTTTTCCCGGATCAACGTTTCGAAGTCGTCCAGACGACCTTCGAGGGCGCCGAGGCGACGCAGACAGGCGTCGAGCCGACGCTCTCGTTCCCCAACCCCCGGGACGAGGCCCTTGCCGTGGCCATCGTCGACGCCCAGACACCAGCGGATGGGTATCTCCACCTGCTTCACCTCGCCCGCATGACAGCCGGAGACAGGCTTCCGATTGCCTATTTCCCACTCTTCGCAAGCTTTGATGAGGCGCGGCTCTTACGCACCGGCTGTGTTTACGGTCTTGGCCTGCCGCCAACAGCGCGCTGGGAAGACCGGCTTGGCGATGTGATCCCGGCACTCAGGCCCCATCGCCTCATCAGCCTCTCGGCCGCGCCTCCCGGCGACGCGCG
>CAZPBH010000326.1:2166-3076 GCA_964584645.1 uncultured Rhodospirillales bacterium
GGCAGCACAGGCTGGCCTCCCCCTTGAGCGTCCGCTGCTGGGCTGTAAGAGCGAAGCTGCGCGCGAGGCCGCTCTGCGTGCCTGGCTCGATGATCTCATGAACGCCGCGAAGCTGGCCGCATGAGCGCCCTGATGCCCGATACGGATGATCCGGTACCCGAGGGCATGTCTGCACCCTCCACCCCGGCCGACAGCCACCCCGAGGGCTATCGCGGTCGCCTGCGGGCCCTTGTAGGCACCACGGTCCAGGGCTGGGCGATCCATCCCGACCGGCCCGGCCAGCGCGTCGTCGTCGAGGTCCTCTGCGATGAGGAACCCGTAGCCTCCGGTATCGCAGACCGCTTTGATGCGCGGCTCGTCGAGGCGGGGATCGGCGATGGCTGCCACGGTTTCGTGATCGACCTCGACCCCCGCCTGATCGATCAGGGCAGCACCCTGCGCGTGCGCCCCGCCAACAGCGCTCAACCCCTTGCGGGAAGGATCGCGACCAGCCTGCCGGTCGAGGGCGAGGTTGGCTTGCCTTCGGGCCGGGTGCGCGGGCCGGAAGGCCTGATGCTGAGAGGCTGGGCACATGACCATGGCGATCCTCACAGGATCGTCAGCGTGCGTGCCTATGAGGGCACACAGCTCATCGCGGAGGCGACGGCCGACCGTTACGACCCCGATTTCGAAGGGGGCGGATCCGGCTATCACGCCTTCGCGCTCAGCCTTCCCCTAGCACTTGCTGACGGGCGCAGGCACCGGGTCCGTGTCGTTGATGATCGTGGCCGCCAGCTGGAAGGCAGTCCGGTCGATGTCACCGCGACCACGCTTGGCGCTGCCGGGCTGCTGGCTCGTGCTCATGACCGTGATGGCCGACGCGATCCCTTGCTGACTGCGCTAGCGGACTGGGTCGCCACGGCCCAGAAGC
>CAZPBH010000327.1:0-3071 GCA_964584645.1 uncultured Rhodospirillales bacterium
CAGCCGCAGCGGGGACCTGGATCGGCTGCATGAGGTGGCGCGCCCGCTGAACGCCCGGCTGGCGAGACGGGTGGGACGATGGCGCCGTCCAGCGCCGCCCAGATCGAGATCCGCATGGGCGAGGTGCAGCGCCAGCTGCAGACCCTGACCGCGCGCTATGAAGAACAGCTGTTCGAGTTGCGCCGGCTGCAGGATCGGCTCGACCGCTTTCAGGGCGATGTCGAGGCCCGGCTTGCCGCGCTGGAGGCTTCCGGGCCACCGCCGGCCGCGGGAGCGCCCTTCGAGGCCCCCGACACTCCGGCCCTTGGCGGCATGGCAGGCTCAAACCCCGATGAGCCCGTCTTCTCCGGCACCCGCCAGCCGGATCCGCTGGCGCGCTCGCCCTTCGAGCGCTTCGGCGACGATGCCGGCCAGTCTCCCGGCGAAACAGCCGATCCGGCCCGCGACCCGGCGCCGTCTCGTGCAGCGACCGGGTCGGTCGCCGATCTCTTCCGTGCGCCCACCGGCACCGGGCAGGGGACCCCGCCGCCGGCGCCGGGCGGTCTCGGTGAAACGCCCCCGCCTTCCGCCGTCAGCGGCAATCCGCAGGCGGCCTATGATCGCGCCTTCACGCTTCTGGCCGATGCCGACTACGCTGCTGCCGAGCGGGGCTTCAACGACTTCCTGAGCGCCCATGGCGACCATGAGTTTGCCGACAATGCCCGCTACTGGCTGGCCGAGACCTATTACGTCCGCGGCCAGATGGAACGCGCCGCCGTCGGCTTCGCGGAAGCCTTCCAGACTGCCCCGACCGGATCGAAGGCGCCCGACAACCTGCTGAAGCTGGGGATGGCGCTTGGCCAGCTGGGTCGTGTCGAGGATGCCTGCGTGACCCTCGGCGAACTGACAAGCGGCTTCCCCGATGCCCCCGTCACGATCCTGCGCCGCGCCGAACAGGAACGCAGCCGGCTCGATTGCGGCGACGCCTGACGGCCAGCCGACAGCTCCGCACGGCATGACCGCCGCAGCCCTCACCCCGGATGAGTTCGCAGCGCGGCTGCAGGGGCTGGACCCGCCCCGGCATCTGGCCGTCGCCGTTTCGGGCGGGGCCGACAGCCTGGCGCTGGCAGCTCTGACGCAAGGCTGGGCCGAGGCCACCGACCGCCGCCTCGTCGCCCTGATCGTCGACCATCGCCTGCGGGAGGGCTCGACGGTCGAGGCCGAGCGCACCGCCGCCCAGCTTGCGGCCCGCGGCCTCGAGGCCCGAATCCTGACCCTCGAGGCGCCCTGGCCTGCGGCCGGTCTGGAGGAAGAAGCCCGCAACCGGCGTTACCGGGCGCTGACCACCCTGGCGCGCGACATCGGCTGTCAGGGCCTCATGCTGGCCCATCATCGCGACGATCAGGCCGAAACCGTCCTGTTGCGCCTCGCCGCCGGCAGCGGTCCCGACGGGCTGGCCGGCATGGCGCCCCGCACCATGCTTGATGGCATCGTGCTGCTGCGCCCCCTTCTGGATATCCTGAAGACGCGCCTGGAGGCCACCTGCACCGCGCTGGGCCTGGCCCCGATCCTCGATCCCATGAACGCCGATCCGGCCCATGCCAGGCCCCGGCTCCGGGCAGCCCGGGAGGTTCTGGAGCGTGAAGGGCTCAGCGCCCTGCGCCTTGCGCGTCTGGCCACAAGGCAGGGACGCGCCCGCGCCGCGCTGGAGGGCTGGACGGCCGAGCTTCTCGACCGCCATCTCGATCTTGCACCGATCGGCTATGGCCGCCTTCCGCTCGCGCCCGTCCAGGCCGCCCCGGCGGAAATCCGTATCCGCGTTCTTGCAGCTCTGCTGCGCCGGTTCGGGGGGGCAGCACGCGCCGCCGGCCTGGCTCAGGTGGAAGACGCGGCCGAGCGGGTTTTCGCCAGCAACCCGCCCGGCCAGCTGAGCCTCGGCGGATGCCTGCTGCGCCCGCAGGCCGAGGGCACGCTCCTGATCATGCGGGAGCCGGGGCGGCTGCATGAGCGGCTGAGGCTGGGCAGCCATGCCCGGCATCTCTGGGACGCGCGCTTCATCGTGGAGACCGCCGGCATCGAGGGCGGGATCGAGGTCGCCGCCCTGGGGCGCGCCCTGCGGCATCTGGCCCCGGCGGTGCGGCGTACCGCCCCGCAGCCGGCCCTGCAGGCCTTGCCCGCGCTATGGCGGGAGGGAAGGCTTCTGGCCGTGCCTCCGCTCAATCTCGGGCCGGGGCCGCTGCTCCGTGCCCTGGAGACCAGCCTTGCCGAGCCGGACGCGCACACAGCCCCCCTCAGCTGAGATGGCTGCTTGCCGCAGCGGAGGGGGGAATTACGTGACTTATCAGGTGGGCTTGCCCATAGTGGTCAGCCGCTGGAAGTCGGAAAGGATTGTCCCTTGAACAACGCCGGTCGCAACATTGCCCTGTGGATCATCATCGGCCTGCTTCTGCTGGCCGTGTTCAACATGTTCCAGGGCGCCCCCGAAAGCGGGGGCAGCCAACAGGTCGCCTATGGCGATTTCCTCGGCTATGTCGAGGCGGGCGAGGTGAGCGAGGTGACGATCAAGGGCCAGACCATCGCCGGCCGTCTGCGTGACAACACGCAGTTCCAGACCTACGCCCCGCCCGATGATCCCGATCTGATCCCGACCCTGCGCGATAACGGCGTGCGGATCGCGGCAGCACCGGATGAGAGCAACATGCCCTCGCTGCTGTCGATCCTGCTCAGCTGGTTCCCGATGCTGCTGCTGATCGGCGTGTGGATCTTCTTCATGCGCCAGATGCAGGGCGGTGGCGGCAAGGCGATGGGCTTCGGCAAGTCGAAGGCCCGCATGCTGACCGAGAAGACCGGGCGCGTGACGTTTGAGGATGTCGCGGGCATCGACGAGGCGAAGCAGGAGCTGGAGGAGATCGTCGAATTCCTGCGCGATCCGCAGAAGTTCCAGCGCCTTGGCGGCAAGATCCCCAAGGGCTGCCTGCTTGTGGGACCGCCCGGCACGGGCAAGACGCTGCTTGCCCGCGCCATCGCCGGCGAGGCCAATGTGCCATTCTTCACCATCTCGGGCTCCGATTTCGTCGAGATGTTCGTGGGCG
>CAZPBH010000328.1:0-3058 GCA_964584645.1 uncultured Rhodospirillales bacterium
CCTCGGCCAGCCGGGCGAGCGAGGCGCCTTCATAGCCGACCTCGCGGAACACGCCCATCAGGCGGTCCAGCAGCGTCGCGTCGTCGAGTCGGGCCGGGCGTGCCATGGCGGGGCTCTGACCTATCGAACGGTTGCAGATCGAACGGTCGGTTTTCTGCCATGGGTGACGCCCCTCGGCAAGCCCCTAATGCGCGCCGTGCACCACGCCCGCACCGCTGGGCAGGCGGATCTCGTCCACCAGTTCCCGGATCTCGCGCGGCGGCGGGGCGGTGAACCGCGCCACGGCAAAGGCGACCGCGAAGTTCAGCAGGGCACCGATGAAGCCGATCCCCTCGGGCGAGATGCCGAACAGCCAGTTGGCGGCCGTGTTCGCTTCGGGAACGATGAACTTGAACCAGACGATATAGACGAAGGTGAAGACGAGGCCCGCGACCATGCCGGCCACGGCCCCTTCCTTGTTCATCCGGCGCGAGAAGACCCCCATCAGCAGGGCCGGGAAGATCGAACTTGCGGCCAGCCCGAAGGCGAAGGCCACGACACTGGCCACGAAACCGGGCGGGTTGATGCCGAAATAGCCGGCGACGACGACCGCCACGCTGGCAGCGATGCGCGCCCAGGCGAGCTCCCATTTCTCGCTCATCTGGGGGCGGAAGGTGCGTTTCAGCAGGTCATGGCTGACGGCACTGGAGATCACGAGCAGCAGGCCCGCCGCCGTCGATAGTGCGGCCGCCACACCCCCGGCGGCGACCAGCGCGAACACCCAGGGGGGCAGCTGCGCGATCTCGGGATTGGCCAGCACCATGATATCCCGGTCGACATAGATCTCGTTGACATTATCCGTCGGCGGGTTGGTGACGGTCCGCTCGCCCGCATAGCCCCGCCGATCGGTGGGATCGAATTCCGGCGTGCCCTCGAACGGCGCGCCCGGCCCGTACTGGATGGCGCCGTCCTCGTTCTTGTCGAGCCAGGCGATCAGGCCGCTTTCTTCCCATGTCGACAGCCAGCGCGTCTCCGGGTCCTGTTTCAACTCGGCATAGGGGTGGTCATGCACCGTCTCGATGAAATTGTAATAGGCGAAGGCCGCAACGGGTGCTGCCGTCGCATAGAGCAGGGCGATGAAGACCAGCGCCCAGCCGGCCGACAGCCGCGCATCCGACACGCGCGGCACCGTGAAGAAGCGGACGATGACATGCGGCAGCCCGGCCGTGCCCAGCATCAGTGCTGCGGTGATCGCAAAGATGTCGACCAGATTGGCGGGCGCCTCGGTATAGCCGCGGGCAAAGCCCAGATCGACCATGACCTGATCGAGCTTCTGCAGCACCGAGACTTCCTCGCCCCGGAGATCGCTGAAGAAGGCGAGTTGCGGGATCGGGTTGCCGGTCAGCATCAGCGCGATGAAGATGGCCGGCACCAGATAGGCGAAAATCAGCACGCAGTACTGGGCGACCTGGGTGTAGGTAATGCCCTTCATGCCGCCCAGCACGGCATAGCAGAAGACGATGAACATGCCGATGAAGACGCCGGCATTGATGTCCACCTCCAGAAACCGGGAAAACACGATGCCGACCCCGCGCATCTGCCCGGCAATATAGGTGAAGGAAATGAACAGCAGGCAGATGACCGCCACCACCCGGGCGAGATTGGAATAATACCGGTCGCCGATGAATTCCGGCACCGTGAACTGCCCGTATTTGCGCAGATAGGGGGCCAGCAGCATGGCCAGCAGCACATAGCCGCCGGTCCAGCCCATCAGGTAGACCGACCCCGCATAGCCCGCGAAGGCGATGATGCCCGCCATGGAGATGAAGCTCGCCGCACTCATCCAGTCGGCCGCCGTCGCCATGCCGTTGAGCACCGGGTTCACGCCCTTGCCCGCGACATAGAACTCGCCCGTGGAGGCCGCCCGGCTCCATACGGCGATGGCGATGTAGAGGGCGAAGGACAGACCGACGAAGAAATAGGTGAGGATCTGGGTCAGCTCGGCCTGGTCCATGGGGAAGCCGGTCTCCTAATTGCCGATGGTCGTGACATCCTCGGCTTCCGCGTCGTCCTCGACATGGAACCGGGCGTCGATGGCGTGCATCCGCCACACATAGACGAAGATCAGGATCACGAAGGTCAGGATCGAGCCCTGCTGGGCGAACCAGAAGCCAAGCTTGATGCCGAAGGGCTGCAGGCTGTTCAGCGGCTCGACCAGCACGATGCCGAAGCCGAAGCTGACCAGCGCCCAGATCACCAGCAGAACGGCCATCAGCCGGCGGTTCGCACGCCAATAGGCCTGGCCATGCGCTTCGTCCAGCTGGTGATGGCTGGCCTCGCTGCGGGCCACGAAGGCACGCACTCTTTCGTTCTTTGTGCCACCCGGATTGTCCACCTGTGGGGCGGTGGGCGGCTGGTTGTCCGACACCATATGCTCCCCGGTGCGGTTCCTCCCGTTTAACCGGGTGCTAGCACAACTTCGGGGTCGAGGCCAGCGCCAAGCGTGCGGTCAGCATAATATGTTATTTCTGACTGATGAGAGGTTGCACGATGAGTGACAAGCTGCTGGTCGATGCGGTGACGAACATCGCGCTGGTGAACGGCGTGGTCCGACTCGATTGCCAGACGGTGGGCGGCGATGGCAAGTTCGCGCCCTCCTGCCAGCTCTACATCCCGGCCTCACGCATCGGGCCATTCATGCAGCGGGTGGCCGAGGCCTTGCAGGAGATCAGCCGCAAGCAGAAGGAACGGGCCGAGGCTCAGGCGGCCGGTGAAGCGCCTGAAGGGGGCGATGAAGGCGGCGGGTTACCGGCCGACTTCACGCTGGATTTCGACAAGAAATAGGCGCGGTGGCGATAGGACCGGCTTTCTAGTCGGCTTGCGGGATCAGCTGTTCGCTGCCGATGCTTTCGCCCTCGCCGCCGGTCCAGATGCCCATGAGCCGGCCGTCATCGGCGCGCTCGTACAGCACCAGCCCGCCGCCCTCGAACGTCGCGGCGAAGCTGCGCGCCGAGCCGAGCGCGATACCGGCATAGCTCTCCCCACTGGTGAGTGACCAGGTCATGCGATAGACCGCACC
>CAZPBH010000329.1:0-3056 GCA_964584645.1 uncultured Rhodospirillales bacterium
ACCCTCGGGTGGAAATTGCGGCCTCCCGCACCAGCGGAGCGGCCCTACCGCCCCGAGCACCTCTCCGTTACCGCCTTTCGGAGCTATCTCCGCTGTCCGTTTCGTTTTTTCCTCGAGCGCTCCCTCGGGATGAAGCCCTACGAGAACCGCAAGCTGGAGATGGATGCGGCGGAGTTCGGGACCCTTGTTCATGAAACCCTCGAGGCCTTCGCGCGGGAGCAAACCCTGCGCGATTCCGAAGACCCCTCCGCGATTGCCGCTTTTTTCCGGGACCGCGCAACTGCGCGGATCCACCATCGTTACGGGCAGGCCCTGCCGCTCCCGCTCGAAATTCAGCTGGAGTCCGCCATTCAGCGCTTGCGGGTCTGGGCGGACCTCGAGGCGCAGTCCCGCCTCGAGGGCTGGAGGATCGACCCCGACCTTGTCGAATGGACCCCGCCCGGGGAGGCGGGGAGGCTCGAGATCGCGGGCTGCCGCATCACCGGGAAAATCGACCGGATCGAGCGCCATGCGGAAACCGGGGCCCTCCGGATCCTCGATTTTAAAACCCGGGATTCCGTTGAGTCTCCGAGGAAGAGCCACCTCAGGAGGTGGAGCGAGAAAGCGGACGAGGGCACGGTTGCCGACTACGCCCGCTACGACGAAAAGGGCAAACCTCATCGGTGGTTGGACCTCCAACTTCCGCTTTACGCATGGATGGTCCAATCTTGCTTTCCCGGGGTCGAATGGCAGGTCGGATATGTTCACCTGCCCCGTGCCGTGGGGAGCGTGGGCGTGGACCTCTGGGACGGACTTCAGGAGCCGGAACTCCTCGCCGCCGCGGTCGACTGCGCCCATGGCGTCCTCCGGGACATTCAGGCCGACGTTTTCTGGCCGCCCGCCGAGGGCCTGAAATACGATGATTTCGAGAGCCTCTCCTTTGAATCCCTCACCGTGGAGCTCGAAGCCGGGGCATTTCTGGAGGCAGCCGAATCATGAGGACGGACATCCCGCATCTCCGCATCCTCGCCTCCGCCGGGTCCGGGAAAACCTACCAGTTGACGAACCGCTACATCCGGTTGCTCCTTGCGGGGGTCCCGCCCGAGCGGATCATCGCCCTCACTTTCACCCGCAAGGCGGCCGGGGAGTTTTTCGATGCGATCCTCACGAAGCTTGCGGAGGCCTGCACCCGGCCCGAGTTGGCCGCGCGCCTCGCTCTCGAACTGGAGGTGCCGGAGTCCGGGATCGATTGGCCCGGTACCCTCGCGCGGGTGCTCCGACAGGTCGGCAAACTGCACCTTGGAACCCTCGATGGGTTCTTTCATGAAATCCTTTCCACGCACTCCGTCGCGTTCGGGATCGGCCCCCGTTTCAACCTCATGGAGGAATCCGAAGCTTTCCTCCGGCGGCAGCAGCTCTTCCGCGACTTCTTCAAGCGCGGGGGGATCCCACCCGAGGGCCGCCGGCAATTTGCCGAGGCCTTCAAGGAGGCCACTTTCGGCAATGAGCAGCGCTCCCTGATGAAGAACCTCGAGCGCTTTATCCAGGACCAGCATGAAGTCTTTCTCCTCGAACCGGACCCCCGCAGCTGGGCGAACCCGGACCGGATCTGGCCGGGTCGCGAGGTGCCCTGGTCCGCGGGGAAGGACCTCGACCGGGCGGAAGCCGCCCGCACCCTTCAGGGCGTCATCGATGCGCAGTTTCCCGAAGGCCGGATCCGGGAGGGCTGGCGGAAGTTTTTCGATGAGGCCGTATCCTGGGAGCCGGGGATCGAGATCAGGAGCGCCCTTCTCAAAAAAGTAACCGATGCCCGGGATGATCTGGACCGCGGATATGGAGAGATCGAATTTTACAAAAAGCCCGCCGTCTTCGAGGACGACGACGCCCGCCTCCTCATCCGCCTCGTCGACGCCCTGTTCTATCGCGAACTCCAGGCCTGCCTGCGCCGTACCCGCGGTATCCGTGAGGTGGTTGACGCCTACGAACAGGTTTACGAGCGGCTCATCCGGCGCCAGGGCAACCTGACCTTTGCCGACATTCAACTCCTCCTCGCGGGGATTGGGGCACCCGCCGCCTGGCGGCTTTCCCAGGGGGAGGCCGGAAGCGATGACGCCCTGCGGCTCGATGTCCATTTCCGTCTCGACGGGCGCTTCGACCACTGGCTTCTCGATGAATTCCAGGACACCAGCCGGCTCCAGTGGGGAATTCTTCGAAACCTCATCGACGAGGTCGTCATGGATCCCGGCGGACAGCGCACCTTTTTCTTCGTCGGCGATGTCAAGCAGGCGATTTACGGGTGGCGTGGTGGGGATGCCGGGCTCTTTGACGAGATCTCCCGCCACTACGGCGCTCTCGCCCCGTCCCCCATTGAGGATGCCCGGCTCGCCGAATCCTGGCGCTCCGGACCGGCGATCATCGAGCTCGTGAATGCCGTCTTCGGCCGGGAGGAGGTTCTTCGGGAGGTCTTTTCCCGCACCCCGGATGTGGTGGACCGCTGGACGGAAGTCTGGGATCCCCATGCCTCCGCCCGCGAGGACCTGCCGGCCTATGCGTCCTACCGGAAGCTGCAGGATGCGGAAGAACGGTTCGATGCCGTCGCTGCGCTACTCGAGGAGATCCGCCCCACCGAACGCGACTTGAGCGCGGCCCTCCTCGTCCGCAGAAACGAGGAAGTCCGGACCTGGGTGCGGGAGCTGCGCGCGCGCTCCAACGTCTCCGTGGTCGAGGAACGGGAGGTTTCGGTGGGGTCCGATAACGCCCTCGGTCGGCTCCTCGTCGCCCTTGTCCAGGCCGCCACCCACCCGGCCGACACCTTCGCCTGGGAGTTCCTTCTCATGACCCCCCTCGGGGAGGACTTGCGGAAAATCGGCGCCGCCGGGCTCACTCGGGATTTCCAGCTCCGGCTCGCCGCCGGCGGATTTCGTCACGTATTTGATTATTGGATACGCAAACTTTTCTGGAAGGTTGAGCCGGATCCTTTCCTGATCGGGCGGTCGCACCAGTTGCTGGAGGCGGCGGAGCAGTTCGACCGCGGCCCCGGTGGGGATCCGGAATCCTTTCTCGTTTTTCTGGAGGGC
>CAZPBH010000330.1:0-3053 GCA_964584645.1 uncultured Rhodospirillales bacterium
CCTTGGTCACATGGCCGACCAGAAACACGGCCATGCCGCGTTCCTTGGCGACCCGGATCAGCGCCTGTGCGCTGGCGCGGACCTGCGCCACGGTGCCCGGCGCGCTGTCGAGGGCGTCGAGGGCCATGGTCTGGATGGAATCGACGATCAGCACCCGGGGGCCGTCGGGGCGGTCGACCGTGTCGAGGATCGCCTCGGTACGGGTCGCGGTGGCCAGCTCCAGCGGTGCGTCAGCCAGATCCAGCCGCCGCGCCCGCTCGCGTATCTGCTCCGCTGCCTCCTCGCCCGAGACGTAAAGGGCCGGCAGGGCGGTCGCCAGCCTGCAGGCCGCCTGCAGCAGCAGGGTCGACTTGCCGATCCCCGGATCGCCCCCGATCAGGACCGCCGCCCCGGGGGTCAGCCCGCCCCCCAGCACCCTGTCCAGCTCCGCCATGCCCGTCGCCGTGCGGGCGACCGGCGGGGTCTCGCTTTTCAGGCTGGTGGTCGTCAGCGGTTGCCCCTTGCGGCGATTGCGGCTTGTGCCGGAGGTGGTGGCAGCGGCCGGCACTTCCTCGGCCAGCGTGTTCCATTCCCCGCATGCTTCGCATCGACCGGCCCATTTGGTATGGACGGCGCCGCAGGCCTGGCAGACGAAGCTGCTGCGCGGGCGTGCCATGGGGCGTGCCTCAGCCGCGGGTCGTCATGCGGATCGGCCCCTCGGCCAGACCGTGCACGAACTGATGGACATGGGGCTCCGGGCAGGCGTCGATCTCTCCCACCGGTCCGGTCCAGATGATCCGGCCCTGATGGAGCATCGCCACATCGTCGGCGATCTTGCGCACGCTGGCCATGTCGTGGGTGATGGTCACGGCCGTCGCCCCCAGATTCCGGACCGAATCGGCGATCAGCTGGTTGATGACATCGGCCATGATGGGGTCGAGCCCGGTCGTCGGCTCGTCGAAGAAGATCAGCTCCGGATCGGCGGCGATGGCCCGGGCCAACGCCACGCGCTTCTGCATGCCGCCGGAAAGCTCGGCCGGCATCAGGTCGGCCACATCGCCGTCCAGCCCCACCGCCGCCAGCTTTTCCAGCGCCTTCTGGCGCGCCTCGCCAAGTGGCACGCCCCGGCCGTGGATCAGCCCAAAGGCGACGTTGTGCCAGACCGGCAGGCTGTCGAACAGGGCACCACCCTGAAAGAGCATCCCCATCCGCCGCATCAGCCGGTCACGCTCCTTGCCCGACAGGCCGGTGGTCTCCAAGCCATCGAGCCTGACGGTTCCGCCATCGGGGCGCATCAGGCCCATCGCGCATTTGATGGTGACCGACTTGCCGGTCCCCGAACCGCCGATGATCACCAGAGAGCGCCCCTTCGCGACGGCCAGATCAACGCCGTCGAGCACGCGTTTCGAGCCGAAGGCCTTGCTGAGGCCGATGAGTTCGAGCTTGGGAGGGGTGGCGGTCATCGGGCGAAGAAGATGTCGGTCAGCAGATAGTTGGAGATGAAGATCATGACGCTGGAGCCGACCACGGCGTTGGTCGTCGCCTGCCCGACCCCCTGCGCCCCGCGCGGGGCATGATAACCGAAGAAGCAGCCCATGAGCGCCACGATCATGCCGAACACCGCCGCCTTCACGAGGCCCGAGACGACGTCCATCACCTCGAGGTTGGCGAAGGTGTTGTTGACATAGGCGGCCGGGTTGAAGCCCAGCGTCGAAACCCCGATCAGAAAGCCCCCGAACACACCGATGATGTCGGCGACGAGCACCAGCAGGGGCAGGGCGATCACGGCGGCCAGCAGACGTGGGACCACGAGATAGCCAAACGGGTTGGTCGAAAGCGTGCGCAGCGCGTCGATCTGCTCGGTCACCCGCATGGTGCCGATCTCGGCGGCGATGGCGGCGGCGACCCGCCCGGCAACCATCAGCCCGGCCAGCACCGGTCCCAGCTCGCGCGTTATGGAGAGCACGACCAGCGTGGCCACCGCGCTCTCTGCGTTCAGACGCGAGAGATTGTTGTAGCCCTGCAGGGCCAGCACCATGCCGGTGAAGATGGCGGTCAGCCCGATCACGGGCAGGGAGGTGAACCCGATGAACCAGAGCTGGCGCAGCAGCATCTTCACATAGATCGGCGGCCGAACGCAGTGCATCAGGGCCGTGCCGACAAAGATCGCAAACGAGCCGTTGGCCTCCAGAAAGGACAGGAAGCCGCGGCCGATCCGGCGCAGACCGCCGATCATGGGGCCGGGTCCATGAGCGGGCCGTACGCGCGCGGCAGTGCAGCCCCCAGCGAGGTCAGGACCTCATAGCCGATGGTGCCGCACGCTGCAGCCAGATCGTCGGCGGACTGGTGCCCGCCCAGGATCTCCACCTCCTCGCCCGGTTCCGGGACGCCCTCGGGCAGGGCCGAGGCATCGACGGTCAGAAGATCCATCGAAAGCCGGCCGATGACGGGCAGCCCCTCTCCACGCCAGAACACCCGGGCAGGTGGCCCGAGCGCGCGAAGCAGCCCGTCCGCATAGCCGAGGGCGATGGTGGTTACCTGCATGTCGCGTTCAGCCCTGAAAGTGGCTCCGTAACCGATGGTGGCACCCCGGGCGACCGCCGCCGTCTGCAGCACGGGGGCACTCAGGTGCACCGCGGGCTCCATCGGGTTGGTCGTCTCGGGCGTCGGGTTGATGCCGTACAACGCGCTGCCGGGTCGGACAAGGTCGAAGCGCTCAGCGGGGGTGCGAAAGATCGCGGGCGAATTGGCAAAGCTCAGGCGCGCACCCGGAAAGGCAGCTCCGATATCCGCAAAGCGGGCAAGCTGGGCGGCGGTCAGGGGGTGATCCGGCAGGTCGGCGCAGGCCGGATGGGTCATCACGAGCACATCCCGAAAGCGCGCCTGAACCTCGGCCGCTCGCGCCAGAAGGCGGTCCAGCTCATCGCCGCGAAAACCCAGCCGGTTCATGCCGGTATCGATGTGGAGGATGGCCCGGTTGCCCCCGGCCTCGGCGCTCCAGGCTTCAAGTTCACGCGCATCGTTGAGGACGGGCAGCAGGTCAGGGGCGAGGAAATCGGGCGCCTGAAACCCGG
>CAZPBH010000331.1:0-3041 GCA_964584645.1 uncultured Rhodospirillales bacterium
AGCGGCCCGGGCCTGCGGCATATAGATGTTACTGTACAGCCAAGCGCAGGAACCCGCCTGTCGAGGACAAGGACGGCAAGGGGGCCTGCCCGGAACGGGACGCGTCGAACCATGTATGCACATCCCCAGCAACAGAGTGGCTATGACGTCCAGGCGCTGCGCCAGGAGGCCGGCAAATGGCTGCGCCAGCTGCGCGTCGAGGCCGGGCTTTCCCAGCGGCAGCTCGCCGAGAAGGTCGGCATCGACTATTATACCTTCGTCTCGCAGCTCGAGGCGGGGCGGGGCCGGGTGCCTCCCGACCGCTATGTCGCCTGGGCCGAGGCGCTG
Organism: uncultured Rhodospirillales bacterium; assembly: GCA_964584645.1. Classification (GTDB taxonomy): domain Bacteria; phylum Pseudomonadota; class Alphaproteobacteria; order CAZPBH01; family CAZPBH01; genus CAZPBH01. The sequence continues at coordinate 328 of CAZPBH010000331.1, forward strand.
GGGCTGGAGCCGAAGGCGTTCGTGCGGGACCTGCTGCGCTATTATGATCCCATCACGCACGAGATCCTGTTCGGTTGAGGACGTGCCCTGCGCACGGGAACCTTGATTTCGGTCCACGAAAAGGGATGATCAGTCCCGCATGAGCGCCAAGATCCTCGCCCTCTGGCCCAACCGCCACAGCCCGCGCGACTGGAACGCGCAGGAGATGGCGGAATTCTATCGGGTCGTCGATGCGCTGGGCCAGGCCGGTATCACCATCGGGCTGGAGCGCGGGCTGACCGATGAGGGCGACCCGTGGGCCTCATTCTTCCGGCCGGAAACCTGCGAGGTCATCGCCCATTTTGCGCTGATCGATGGTGCCTTCGTCGCCGACGGGGCCGCGCTCAGCCAGCCCGTGCGGGGCCGCGACCTGCGCGATGTGCTGAACCGCGTGATCAACACCCAGGGCCTGCTGATGCCGCCACGCGGTGGCAGCCAGGCGGGCCGCAAGCTGTTCTTCCACCCGGCTGCGCTGCTGACGGCCTTCATCGCCACCTCGCTGCTTGAGATGGAGAGCGCCCAGGCCGGCACGCTGGCCGAGCCCGAAAGCGCGGACGGCCGCAACGAGGCACCCCGCGCAGCTGCGGGCCGCGGGCCGGCCCTGCGCCAGAGTGACGGGACAGGCCAGGATACGGGCATCCCGCTGCATCTCCTGACGACGGCGATCGCGGCCGCCATCGGCCTTGCGGCAGCCGAGGCCGGCGCGCATGAGGATGACCTCGCCACCCTGCTTCCGGCCTCGGAAACGGGCCGAACGGTAGGCGCCGAAAGCACGGCGCCCGGGCTTGGGGAGCTGGATACGGCCCCGTCAGCGCGTCCCCTGCCGGCGCCGCTTGATGACCAGGGGGCGGGCGAGCCGGTGCCGGGCCAGCTTGCCAGCGATCCCTTCGCCTTGACCCAGCCCCAGGCCGACGCCCTGCATGCCCTGATCGGGCGGGCGGTGGCCGGGCAGCACGACATCCTTGTGGCGGACGCCATCGTGGGCGCGGCCCTGCCCGACACGCTGGGGCGGGTAGCACTCGCCGAGCCCCAGCTCGATGACGGTGCCCTGCGCTCCCTCCAGCGCTCCAGCGAGCCGACGTCCCCCGAGGCGCGCGAATTGCCGGTGGCGCTGGTCGATTTCTTCAGCGAGGGCGCCGTACGCGGCGAGGCCCTGAACATCCTGTTTCCCGGCCTTCTGGACGATGCCGACGACACCGGAGCGATCATCTGGGTGATCCTCGGCGAAGGCAGCGAGGGCCCGGATACCGACGCCGATGGTGTGCCCGACGGCCTCGACGGTGCCCGTACCATCCGCATCGTTCAACTTTCCGACCTGATCTTCGATGCCCAGGAACAGGAAGTTCTGACCGACCTTGTGAGCTTCATCGATGCCGGGCAGGACAACCCCATCCATCTGACGCCCGACCAGTCCGATGACGCCTATGACCTCGCCCGGACCTATGCGGGGTCCAGGGGAGAACTTCCCTACATCGTGGTGTTCCGCGGCGATGAGATCGCGCTGGAGAGCTTTGCCTTCACCTCCGACACGATCTTCGTTTCGGACCTGCTGTTCGACTGGGATTTCATCGACAGCATCGACAATGACCCGCTGGTCATCAATGTCGACAGCGGCGAGGAAATCCTCGTCCTGGGTGTGGTGGCCTATAATGAGGCGGAGGCCGCAGGCCTCCTCTGAGCCTCGGCGCTTGCGGATCGGCCCGAGGGGCTCGTCAGGCCGGGTCTTCGCGCCCTGAAGGACGAGCCTCGAGCCGTTGGCCCGTGAGATCCGGCCGGAATGTCTCCGAATGCGGGGCGCGCCGGGCGAGCACGGCATAATCCTGCGGGCCGAACAGCAGATGGTTCAGCCGCAAGCCTGCCTCCCCCAGCCCCGGCAGATGATGGTCCTCGGGATAGGGGTGCAGGCGCCGCAGTTCCACCTCACGAAAACCCCGGGCCTCGAACAGGAACTGACCGACGATGGGCGGTATGGGGTTGTTGTGGGTCGGATCATTGTAAAAGGTGTGCGCGCCGACCATCAGGGTTTCCGGATTCGGCGTCTCCGCGATCACCAGACCGCCCGGCCGCAGCACATGACGGACGAGGTCCAGCAGCATGACCAGCCGCTCCAGCGGCAGATGCTCGATCACGTGAAACAGCGTCACCGCCCCGACACTCTCGGGCTCGACGTTGCTCAGCACATCCAGGATGTCACCTGGCCGCGCATCGAGGCCCTGTTCCCGCGCCATCGCCACCGCTGCCCCGTTCAGATCGACACCCCAGGCGCTCAGACCCTGCTCACCCAGCAGGGCGAGCCATTCACCCCGCCCGCAGCCAAGGTCGATGACCGGAGCGGTGGCATCACCTGCGCCGGCTGCCCGCACATCGGCGAGATAGGGGCGCAACCGGTCGGCAATCTGCTCTGAACTGCCGCGGAACCTGTCTTCGAATTGCTTGTAGAACAGGTCCAGATGCGCCGGCACGACCCCAGCATGGGCGACGCCCGCCCCGGCAGTATTCTGCGACGCAGGATTGGCACCGTGCACGGCCAGACGCGCCTCGTTGAGCAGCTGGGCCTCCTGCAAGGTGGCCACGTCACGTTCCAGCCGGTCCAGCGCCCCGCCGACCCCGTCGAGCTGGCGCGCGCTGTCCTGCTGCGCGAGCGCCAGCCGTGCCGCGAGCGTTTCGGCCTGCCC
>CAZPBH010000332.1:0-1358 GCA_964584645.1 uncultured Rhodospirillales bacterium
GAGCGCCAGCGTATCCTGCTTGCCCGGGCCCTGATGGGTGCTCCCGATCTGCTGATCCTCGACGAGCCCGCAGCCGGCGTCGATGTCGCCGGGCAGGAGGCGATGTTCGAGCTGATCGCGGGGCTGCGCGACCGGCAGGGCTTCGGCGTGCTGCTGGTGAGCCATGACCTGCACCTGGTGATGGCGCGGTCGGACTGGGTGATCTGCCTGTTCCGCCATGTCTGCTGTGCCGGCACGCCGGTGGACGTGCAGCGCGACCCGGCGCTCGCCACGCTGTTCGGCCCGCTGGCGCCTTATGTGCACGAACATGACCACGCCCATGATCACGATCTGGTCGCGACCGCACGCGCGCTGACCCCGGATCGCGCGGGATGAGCGATCTGCCCGAATTTCTGGTGCGCGCCGCCCTTGGCGTGCTGATCACGGCACTGGTGGCGGGGCCGATCGGCTGTTTCGTTGTCTGGCGGCGGATGGCCTATTTCGGCGACAGCCTCGCCCATTCCGCCCTGCTCGGGGCAGCACTCGGCATCGCGCTCGGGATCGCGCCAGCCTGGGCGGTGCTGGGGATGGTGCTGATCTATGCCGGCATGCTGGCCTGGCTGCAGAACCAGCCGGGCCTTGCCAGCGATACGGCACTCGGCGTCATGGCCCATTCCGCACTGGCCTTCGGGCTGGTTGCCGCCGCCCTGATGGAAGACCGGCGGCTCGACCTTTATGGCCTGCTGTTCGGCGACCCGCTGGCGATCTCCCGGGATGATCTGGTGCTGATGGCGGCGATGGGGATCGCCGCCCTTGGCGGGCTGGCGGTGCTGTGGCGCCCGCTGCTGGCGTTGACCGTGAACGAGGAGCTGGCGCGCATCGACGGCACTCGGACGGGCCAGGTAAGGCTCGGGTTCCTTGCCCTCGTGGCCGCCACGGTCGCGCTCGGCATGCAGGCGGTTGGCGTGGTGCTCGTGACTGCGCTGCTGATCGTACCGGCGGCGACGGCCGGGCGCTTCGCCCGCTCGCCCGAGCAGATGGCCTGGATGGCCGCCGGGCTGGGGCTCATCGGCGGCGCGCTTGGGCTCTCCCTGTCCTGGACGGCCGATCTGCCGCCCGGCCCGGCCATCGTGGTGTGTTCGGCCGCGCTGTTCGCCCTGTCGCGCGTGGTGCCGGCGCGCGCCTGAGGGCAGCTCGCTTACTGGGGATCGGTCAGATCGTCCCAGAACTCCTTCACCCTGGCAAAGAAGCCGTCCGATTCCGGGCTGTGGCCGCCGCTGCCGCCCGAGCCCTTCCGGCCGGCACCCTCGAATTCCTTGAGCAGGTCCTTCTGCCGCTGGCTCAGATTGACCGGTGTCTCGACGTGGATGTCGATATAG
>CAZPBH010000332.1:1368-3020 GCA_964584645.1 uncultured Rhodospirillales bacterium
CATGTCGCCGCGGTTGGACGAGCGCAGCACGCTCATGCCCTTGCCCTTCAGCCGCAGCACATGGCCTGCCTGCGTCCCGGCCGGGATGGTCACGCGGGTGCGGCCACCCTCGATGGTGGGTACCTCGATCGACCCGCCGAGTGCGGCGGTCGTCATCGGCACCGGCACCCGACAGCGCAGATCCGCACCCTCGCGGGTAAAGAACCGGTGATCCCGCAGGCTCAGATAGACATAAAGATCGCCATTCGGCCCGCCGCGCAAGCCCGCCTCGCCCTCGCCGGCCAGACGGATGCGCGTGCCATCCTCGACCCCGGCCGGGATGTTGACCTGCAGCGTGCGGTCCTTGCGCGTACGCCCGGAGCCATCGCAGGTGCGGCACGGATTCTTGATGATGGTGCCAATGCCGCCGCAGGTCGGGCAGGTGCGCTCAATGGTGAAGAAGCCCTGCTGGGCGCGCACCCGGCCGATGCCGTTGCAGGTCGGGCATGTTTCCGGCGTCGTGCCGGGCTCCGCGCCGGTGCCCATGCAGGTCTCGCATTGCTGCCAGCTCGGCACCTTGATGGTGGCGGAGCTGCCGGCATAGGCCTCTTCCAGCCCGATCTCCAGATTGTAGCGCAGATCCGCACCGCGCAGCGCGCTCTCGGCCCGGCCGCCGCCAAAGCCGGCGCGTCCGGCCCCGGCCCCGCCCATGAAGTCGCCGAAGAATTCCTCGAAGATATCGGCAAAGCCGGCCGCCCCGGCGCCGCCAGCCCCGCCGCCAAAACCGCCCGCACCGCCCATGCCGCCCTCGAAGGCGCCATGGCCATAGCGGTCATAGGCCGCGCGCTTCTGCGAGTCCTTGAGGACATCATAGGCCTCGCTGACTTCCTTGAAGCGGCTCTCGGCGTCCTTGTCGTCGGGGTTGCGATCCGGGTGAAATTTGAGCGCGAGCTTGCGATAGGCGCTTTTCAGCTCCGCCTCGCTTGCCCCCCTGGCGACCCCGAGAACCTCATAATAATCGCGTTTGGCCATGCGCGTTCTTGTCTGTCAGGCGGTCTTTTCTTGTGCTGTGCAGCAGATGACGATGCCGACCCCCGCCGGAAAGGGGGGCCGCACATTGTCAGCGCCCGAAGCAGAAGAGCGGGACCGCTGCCGGTCCCGCTCCCAGCTCTCCCGTGCCCGTGGACGGGATCAATCAGGCGCGCTTGCGCTTCTCGTCGTCGTCCTCGTCGACTTCGGTGAAATCGGCATCGACGACATTCTCGTCCGAACCTTCGCGGTTTTCCGCTGAATCGTCGGCGAAGGGATTGCCGGTCGCGCCGGCCGAGGCGGCGGTTTCGGGGTCGGCCTCCTGCTGGGCCTGATAGACATGCTGGCCCAGCTGCATGGCGACCTGTCCCAGCGCCTCGGTCTTCGCCTTGATCGGCTCGGGATCCTCGCCCTCCATCGCGGTCTTCAGCTCGGCAATCGCGCTGTCGACCTGGGCCTTCAGATCGGCCGGGGCCTTGTCGCCCAGCTCGCTCACCGACTTTTCGGTCTGGTAGATCAGCGCGTCGGCCTGGTTGCGGGCCTCGATGACTTCCTTGCGCTTCTTGTCGGTATCGGCGTTGGCCTCGGCCTCCTGGACCATGCGCTCGATATCGGCATCGGACAGCCCGCCCGAGGCCTGGATG
>CAZPBH010000333.1:0-1919 GCA_964584645.1 uncultured Rhodospirillales bacterium
CAGGATGACGGACATCGCTTCAGAAGCGGCAGAAGCCGAGCCCCCACGGCCAGCGGGAAAGGCGGCATCGGCCCCGAGGGCCGAACACCTCCCGCGTCCCGCCCGGATCGTTGCAACGGCTCTGCTGGCCGCCTTCTGCCTGACAATCGGAGGGGGCCTCGTTGGCATGGCCGTGCATGAGGCGCTCAAGGTGGGGGCTCCACTCTGGCAGGAAGTGGCACAAATCCGGACGGTCGACCCCAATGGTTCGCTCCAGCACGCTGTCGGCAGGCTCGTGCATCTCACTGGCGTTCCACGCTCCGAAGCCCCGCTGCAGGATCGTGGCTACGGGCTGCGCCAGATCGCGCTGGGCCTGCGCCGTGAAGTCCAGATGTTCAGCCTCGATGAAGAAGGTGCAGGCAGCTGGCGCGCTTCCGCCCGCGCAACCGACCTGCGCGATGCAAAGAACGCCCTGTGGCACGTCCCGCGCATCCGGCTGGGTGCTGCTGCCTTGGGGCCGGAACTGGCGGGCCGGCTTGACGGCTGGCGCCTGCTGCCTGCCACGCCCGCCCTGATCGCCCGGCTCGATCACCCGATCCGCCCCTTGCTGCACCCGGATGCCGGCCATCGCTGGCTCCATGTCGGGGGCGATCCGATGGAGCCGCGCGCAGGCGATCTGCGCCTGCGCTGGTGGGAGCTGGCACATGGCAGGATCAGCGTGCTTGGAAAATTGCATCCCGATGGCACGATCGGCACGCACAGCTTTCGCGACGGCCGGGGCGGGCTGATCGTTCTGGGTGCGGCCCGGCATGGGGATCACGGGCTGCTGGCCCTGGCCGGGCTGCCGGCGGACACGTTGCGGCATCTGGTGCTGCCGTTTTATCTCGCCGGAGCCGCCCTCATCGTGATCGGGACCTTTCTTGCCTTCCGCACCGTCCGCGTGCGCCAGCGGCTGCTTTATGGCTGAGCTGCGCCTGCCCGGCGGTGCCTGAAGGGTTGCCCGACCGGGCCGATCTGGCAGAATAGACGTCGGTGGGTTTCGGGTGTTCGCGGGGGCAGGATCATGAGCGATACATTCCGCGAGGTAACGCGCGAGGGATGGGGCGGTCGGCTGAAGAACGCGCTTGGCGGCGTGGTGATTGGCCTGGCGCTGTTCATCGCCAGCTTCGTGCTGCTCTGGTGGAACGAGGTCCGGGCCGTCCAGCGGGCGGAGGGCATCAACCAGACCGAGGAAGCAACCCGCCCTGCCGATCCCACACGGATCAACGCGACATTGGACGGCAGCCCTGTCTGGCTGACCGGCATGGCGGACACCGACGCCCTTCTGCGCGATCCGCTGTTCGGGCTTGAGCGCAACGCCATCAAGCTGATCCGCACGGTCGAGATGTATCAATGGGAAGAGATCGAGGAGAGCGAGACCCGGGAAACGCTGGGCGGCGGCACAGAGACGGTCACCACCTATGAATATCGCCGCGGCTGGCATGAAGGGCTGATCGATTCCTCCCGCTTCCGCCACCCGGGCGGCCATGAGAACCCCTCCACCCTGCCCTATGCCTCACAGCAATGGACGGCGCAGGAGGTCCGGCTCGGCGCCTACCGGCTGGACGAGCCGCTGGTGCGCAAGATGAACCGCGAAACCGACATCGTTGCCACGCCCCAGCTGATGGCCGAGCTGGCGCCCGCGGCCCGCGAACGCTTTACCGCCGGCTTTGGCGACTGGTTGCATGAGGCCGACTATGGCGGCAGCCCGCAGATCGGCGATATCCGCGTGCGCTTTGAAATCGTCGAGCCGGCGGAGGTCAGCCTGATCGGGCTGCAGCAGCCGGGCGGGCGGATCACGACCTATACCAGCGCCAATGGCGAGGATATCGCCCTGCTGGAATATGGCGCTGTCCCGGCCGAAACCCTGTTCGCCCATGAGCGCCAGCGCAACGAACTTC
>CAZPBH010000333.1:1929-3015 GCA_964584645.1 uncultured Rhodospirillales bacterium
GGCTGCGGTTTGGCGGTTTCCTGGCGATGTGGCTGGGGCTTACGATGATCTTCGGCGTGCTGCGCATCCTGGCGGCGTTTGTCCCGCTTTTCGGTCGGCTGGTCGGCGCGGGGATCGGGCTGATCACCGGCATCACCGCTTTCTCGCTGAGTGCCATCACCATCGCGCTGGCCTGGGTCGCCGTGCGGCCCGTGATCGGCATTCCCCTGCTGGTCCTGGGCGCGGCCGGGATCGTCTTCATCGCCCTGCGCCAGCGCAAGGCTCCGCAGATCGCCTGATTTTTCCACCCGGCGCAGGATCGCGAGCGTCGGCGCGTATCACGATCACCAACCGAGGAGGATCATCATGTTGCGCCATACCGGACTGCTTGTTGTCGCCGCCGTTGTTGCCCTGGCTGTACTGATCGAACCCGCTGCCGCCCAGCAGAGCGGGGGCTTCGAGGGCCGTATCGAGGGCATGCGCGGGGGCGGAACCGTCACCCAGCAAAGAACGCGCGATGACGGTGCGTCGACCCGAACCCGGACCTTTCAGGGCGATCAGGGCCGCACCGCCACCCAGGAACGCAACCGCAGCTGGGACCGCGAGAGCGGCACGGCCAGCGGTCAGCAGACCACGACCCTGCGCGATGGCCGCACGATCACCCGCGAAAGCAATGCGGTGCGGAACGAGGACGGCAGCTGGACGGCGACCGGCAGCCGGACCGGTGCCAACGGCAACACCGCGACAGGCACCAGCAATGTCTGGCGCGGCGAGGATGGCAGCATCAATCGCGAGCGCACCACAACCGACGCCGAGGGCAATGTCCGCACCCGCACAGGCAACACGGTGCGCACCGACACCGGCTCGGTCAGCAGCGGCACCTACACCAACAAGGATGGCGAGACCGGGAGCTATCAGCTTGAGCGCAGCCGCGGCGAGGATTCCTACACCATCGACCGCAGCACAACCGGCGCCGATGGCACGACCCGCGGCAACAGCACGAACTACACCCGCGACGGCAACACGATCACCCGCTCGCGCAACTAGAGTCTCCGGCGCAAGCGGCTTTCCTGGGGCGCCCGGCAACGGCGCCCCTTTTTTCGCCTT
>CAZPBH010000334.1:0-3007 GCA_964584645.1 uncultured Rhodospirillales bacterium
TTGTTGAAGCGCGGGAAGTTCATCAGGATCGCGAAGGAGGCGAACAGCTGCAGCCCCTCGGTGAAGGCACCGAACACCGCCAGCGTGGTGGCGATATCGCGCTTCGTGGCGACGCCGAATTGCTGCATGTAGTCGTATTTGTCCTTCATCTCCTTGTAGCGGAGGAAGGCCGAATACTCGACCTCGGGCATGCCGATGGTGTCCAGCAGGTGCGAATAGGCAGCGATGTGCACCGTCTCCATGTTCGAGAAGGCGGACAACATCATCTGCACTTCGGTCGGCTGAAACACCTGCGAGTAGTGCTTCATGTAGCAGTTGTTCACTTCGACATCGGCCTGGGTGAAGAACCGGAAGATCTGGGTCAGCAGGTTGCGCTCGCCGGCCGAGAGCTTGTTGCGCCAGTCCTTCACGTCATCGGCCAGCGGCACTTCCTCCGGCAGCCAGTGGATGCGCTGCTGGGTGAGCCATGCCTCATAGGCCCAGGGATAGCTGAACGGCTTGTAGACGGGGTTTGGGGTCAGGAGATCGGCCATCTTGTCAGCTATCCTTGCAGTCTGTGGGTTGCTTCATGCGCGACCACGGGATCAAGCCCGGCATCACGCCCTATGACGTAGCGCGCCCCGCGAGGAGCGGCGAGGCGCAGGTGCCAGATATTCATAACCCCGCCCGAAACGGGGATGGCGGCGCGCCAAAGGGAGAGAGGGGGAAACAGAAAACCCGGCGCGCCGCCAAAACACAGGGCTACATCCTGCCTATTGGCAGGACAGGCATTCCTCGTAATCGGGACCCTCATCCTTGCTGCTGACCGGTGTGGTCAGCGGCAGCATCGGCTCGGTATCCGTCTTGGGCCGTTCAATGCCCGCCCCCAGCACGGGGGCCACCTCGGCCCGCTGGACCGACAGGGAACGGCAGTAATAGAGGCTCTTCACGCCCTTCTTCCATGCCTGGAAGTGGATCTGATGCAGGTCGCGCTTGTGCACATTGGCCGGCAGGAAGACGTTGAGCGACTGCGCCTGACAGATGAAGGGCGCCCGGTCACCGGCATGTTCGATCAGCCAGCGCTGGTCGATCTCGAAGGCCGTCTTGAAGACTTCCTTGTCCTCATCGCTCAGGAAGTCGAGATGCTGCACCGAGCCGGAGTTCAGGGTGATGGAACTCCAGGTCGCGTCATCGTCTTTCCCATGTTCGGCCAGCACCGCCTTGAGCGCCTTGTTGCGCACCTCGAAGCTGCCGGAGAGCGTCTTGTGGGTGAACACATTGGCCGCGATGGGTTCTATCCCCGGCGAGGACCCGCCAGCGATGATGGAGATCGAGGCGGTGGGCGCGATCGCCATCTTGTTGGAGAACCGTTCCTGAATGCCGTAATCGGCGGCATCCGGGCAGGGCCCGCGCTCTTCGGCCAGCGTGCGGCTTGCGGCATCGGCCTGGCGCTTGATGTGGCTGAAGATGCGCCGGTTCCAGACCTTGGCCATCACCCCTTCCATCGGCACGCGCATCTGCTGCAGGAAGGAGTGGAAGCCCATCACGCCGAGGCCCACCGAGCGCTCCCGCATCGCGGAATAGCGCGCCTTGGCCATGCTGTCGGGCGCCTTGGCGATGAAGTCCTCCAGCACATTGTCGAGGAAGCGCATCACATCCTCGATGAAGGTCGGATGGTCCTGCCATTCGCTGAAGGTCTCGAGGTTCAGCGAGGACAGGCAGCACACGGCGGTGCGTTCCTTGCCATCGGGGTCGAGGCCGGTCGGCAGCGTGATCTCGCTGCACAGATTGCTCATCTTCACGTTCAGGCCGGCGAGCTTGTGATGCTCGGGGATCGCCCGGTTCACATGGTCGATGAACAGCATGTAGGGCTCGCCCGTCTCGATCCGGGCGGTCAGGATGCGGATCCACAGCTCCCGCGCCGAGACCTTGCGGACCACCGACTGGTCACGCGGGCTGATGAGCGCCCATTCCTCGTCCCGCTCGACCGCGCGCATGAACGCATCGGGAATGACCACGCCATGGTGCAGGTTGAGCGCGCGCCGGTTGGGGTCACCGCCGGTGGGGCGGCGCATCTCGATGAACTCTTCGATCTCCGGATGGCTGACCTGAAGATAGCATGCCGCCGAGCCCCGCCGCAGCGAGCCCTGGCTGATCGCCAGCGTCAGGCTGTCCTGGACCCGGATGAAGGGAATGATCCCGCTGGTCTTGCCATTGCGGCCGACCTTCTCGCCGATCGAGCGCAGATTGCCCCAATAGCTGCCAATGCCGCCGCCGCGTGCCGCCAGCCAGACATTCTCATTCCACAGATCGACAATGCCTTCCAGGCTGTCACCCGCTTCATTCAGAAAACAGGAAATCGGCAAACCCCGCTCGGTTCCGCCATTCGACAGCACCGGGGTGGCCGGCATGAACCATAGTTTCGAGATATAATCATACAGCCGCTGCGCATGGGCGCTGTCATCGCTGTAATACATCGCAACCCGAGCAAACAGATCCTGAAACTCCTCGCCCGGCATCAGATAGCGGTCGGTCAGAGTCTGTTTTCCAAATTCGGTCAACAGCGCATCGCGGCTGCGATCGATCCGAACCCGTGTTCCTTTCTCTACCTGAACGACATCCAGCACGGCCCTAAGCTCCCGATTTATCCTCAGCTGTGGATCGCGCATTCTGTGGATAAGTCGCGCGCCCTACTGAGTGTTGTGTCTGATGGCATTGACGATACCAGATGTCGTAGGCCTGTCTAGCACCATCACGCGACAATGCGATGACGCGGCAAATCCCAAGGCAGGCTCTCGTCTCCGCTACGCGTACAGCCGTTAGACGTACGGCCATGGCCAGCACGCATCAAAATCATGTTCGAAATATGTTCCGATTGATCCGCCCGAAAAGGGGCAGGTGATTCGCGAATCAGCGGCTCCGCCGCCGCAGCGCCGCCAGCCCGCCCAGCAACAGCAGGCCGGCTGCCGGGGCGGGGACGATGGCGGAGAGATCGGCGGTGGCGGTGATTTCATAGAGCCATTCGCTG
>CAZPBH010000335.1:0-1455 GCA_964584645.1 uncultured Rhodospirillales bacterium
CTCGCTGCAGATGGACATCAAGATCACCTCGATCACCTCGGAGATCATGGAGAAGGCGCTTGCGCAGGCGAAGGATGGCCGGCTCCACATCCTCAACGAGATGCTCAAGGCTCTCGGCCAGGCGCGCGAGAGTGTCAGCCAGAATGCCCCGCGTATTACCGTGCTGCAGATCCCCAAGGACAAGATCCGCGACGTGATCGGCACCGGTGGCAAGGTGATCCGGGAGATCACCGAGACCACGGGTGCGAAGATCGACATCGAGGATGACGGGACGGTCAAGGTCGCGGCCACCTCCGATGAGGTCGCCAAAAAGGCCATCGACTGGATCAAGGGCATCACGGCCGAGCCCGAGATCGGCGAGATCTACACCGGCACGGTGGTCAAGCTGGTCGATTTCGGCGCCTTCGTGAACTTCATGGGCTCCCGCGACGGGCTCGTGCACATCTCCGAAATGGCGCAGAAGCGCGTGGAGAAGAGCAGCGATGTCGTCGCGGTCGGCGACACGGTGAAGGTCAAGTGCATCGGCATGGATGATCGCGGCAAGGTGAAGCTGTCGATGAAGGCCGTCGACCAGGAAACCGGTGAAGACCTGACGGCGGCGTGACGATCCCCGATGGCCGAAGCGACGCAACGCCCGCTGATCTTCGGCCATCGTGGCACCACCGTCCGGGCCCCGGAAAACACCCTCGCTGCCTTTGATTGCGCAGCGCAGGCCGGGGCCGACGGGGTCGAATTCGACGTTCATCTGAGCGCCGATGGGGTGCCGGTCGTCATCCATGATGCCACGCTTGATCGCACAACGACCGGTTCCGGGCCGGTCGGAGCGCTCGACGCAGCGGCCCTGGAAAGGCTCGACGCGGGTTCCCGCTTCGGGCCCGGCTTTGTTGATCAGCGCCTGCCAACACTCGCCGCCGTGCTGGCGCGATGCAGGTCACACGGGCTCGCCATCAACATCGAATTCAAGCCGGCGGGCTCCACCGCGGCGCATGAAAAGCTCGTCGCGGCCGTGATCGCGGAGATCGAGCGCAGCTGGCCGCTTGCTGCCCGGCCCGACAGCCTGATCTGCTCCAGCTTTCATCCCGAGATCCTGGCCCTGCTGAAACAGGCGCGACCGCACTGGCCGCGCGGCCTTCTCTTCGCCGAGGGTCAGGATGCCCGCCAGCATGCCCCGGAATCCGATCTCATCGCCCTGACGGGGGCGAACGGGATTGGCGATGCCGGCCCTTCATGGACGGCCCAGCGCCTCGCCGCCTATCGCGAGCAGGGCCTGTGGACAGGCGCCTATGCCCTGCCCGACAGCGCGGCCGCCCGGCTTCTGGTCGACGCCGGGCTGCAGATCCTGATCGTCGAGGATCCGGGCGATCCCGCCTGGCGGAGCTTGCGCTGATCAGCCCTCCCAGCGCGCCAGATGGTCGGCCACGGCCAGCGTGTCTCGTTCGGCATCACCGCCCGGTG
>CAZPBH010000335.1:1465-3005 GCA_964584645.1 uncultured Rhodospirillales bacterium
GAGACCGGCCCTGACATGATCGTCATAGGCCATCGGCCCGGTCAGCCAGATGGCGCCATAGCCCAGCCATTGCGCGGCCAGCAGCATGTAGCTCATCGCCGCGCCTGCGCTCAGATGCTGTTCGACCGCCGGGATCTTGGGATGATCGTGCTGCAGCCGCGCGATGGTGGCGATCAGCACCGGCGCACGCAGCGGCTTGGCGCGAATGGTCTCCAGCGCCTCGTCGGGGGCTTGGGGGTTCTGGCGACGCACCGCCTCGACAAACAGCTCGCCCAGATTTTCCCGCGCAGGCCCCTCGATCAGGAGAAAGCGCATCGGGTGAAGCTGGCCATGGTCGGGAGCGGCGAGACCGGCCTCGATGATCCGATCGATTTCGGCCTGCGACGGTCCGTCGCGGGTCATCAACCGTGGCGGGGTCGATGCCCGCTGTCTCAGAAGCTCGAGGGCGGCGGCAGGCGGGGATGGCTCGTTCATGACATACATTTGATCCAGTTTGAGGAATTCCGCCGGAGACCCTCCGCCGGTGGGGGTTTGTTTACCAAAAAGACACCGCTTCCCCATAGCCTCTCCGCACGGCTTGTTTTACGCTTCATCCCGGAGAAGGGCATGTCGCTGCGCCAAGGGGTTAGCCTCAACCCCGCCTGAGCCGGACGCCGCGCATGCGAGGGGGAGCCAGATGCGAAATGTGACGACCGCGGCGATTGCCGCCTTCCAGATGCATGCCCGTCGCTGCGCGATGCCGGCTGTTGCGGCCATGCTGTCCTGCCTGTGCCTGCCGCATGGTGCGCTGGCGCAGCCGACATCCCTCCAGCCCGAGATCATGGCCGTCTCGGCCGACACCAAGCTGGAGCTTTTCGTCGGCGAGGGCCGGACGATCATGACCGATCATGACATCTCGGAAGTCGCGGTGGTCGACCCGAATGTGGTGGACGTCGTGATCGGTGCGCCCAACCGAGCGCATCTGCTGGCCCGCGGTGTCGGGCGTACAGATGTGATGCTCTCCGACGAGAGCGGGCGGGCGCTGCGCCGGATCAAGGTGACGGTCGGCGCCGATCTGAGCGCGATCCGCACGATGTTCGAGAACGTCCTGGGCGAGAATGCGATCACGGTCTCCAATGTCGGCGATGCGATCGTGCTGGGTGGCTCCGCTCCCAGCCCGGGTGTCGCCGCCAATGCCGCCCTTCTGGCCGCCCGCTATGTCGGCTCGGCGGAAAATGTCGTGAACATGATCGACGTGATCGGCCGGGCCCAGGTTCATCTTCGGGTTCGCGTGGCGGAGGTTCAGCGCAACGTCCTGCGCAATCTCGGGTTCAGCCTCGATGTGACCTCGCTGGACGGCGGATCCTCGAATCCGCTTTCGGCGATCGAGATCGTGTCGCCGCAGGCCGGCTTCGATGCCAACCGGTTGCGTGTCTCGACCTCGCTCTGGGGCGCGGAGGTGGAAGCCCTGCTGACCGCGCTGGAGGAAAAGGGTCTGGTGCGAACGCTGGCCGAACCGAACCTGACCGCGCTGTCGGGCGAGACGGCCGATCTTCTGGCC
>CAZPBH010000336.1:0-2999 GCA_964584645.1 uncultured Rhodospirillales bacterium
AGCGGTTGAAAGGCGCGACCTTGATCGCGACCAGGGCATCGACGGCTTCCAGGGCCGCCCGCCAGAACGCATAGCTCAGCGGTCGCCCCCCCACCGCCGGCTGGAGGTAAAACCCGAAGACCGGGAGCACCTTGCCCACCGCCTGCAGGTGCACGACCAGCTCGGCATCGCTCGCCTCTTTCAGCGCGGACAGGCTGACGAGCGCCGCATGGTAGCCGAGTCCGGCGGCGAGCCCGGCTTCGCGAACGGCCTGTTCCGTCCCGCCGGTCACGCCAGCCACCCGCACCAGGGGAGCGGCGGCGGTGGCGGCATCGGCCGCATCCATTTCCTCGCCGGCCAGGGCCAGCACCGGTTCCAGCAGGCCGTATTGCGGCTCGCGGATCTCGAATTGTGTCGTGTGCACGCCGACCGCGAGCCCGCCCGCGCCGGCCGCGCAATAATAGCGCGTCAGCGCACGCTGACGCCGCTCGTCTAGCTTGCGGTCGGCGTTCAGGGCCAACGGATGGGCGGGAATAACCAGGCCGTCCATGAGGCGGCCGAAGCGATCGGGATCAAAAGAAGCTGCCATATGGTTTCGGGGACAGGATTAGAATTTGCCGTCGCGCTTTTCAAAACCGGTGGGTTTGCCATGCGTGGGCCCGCCCGCTTTCAGCCATGCCGTCACCCAGTCGACCATTTGTTCCAGCGAAGTCACCGGGAGGCCGAACTGCGCATGGGACCGTCCGGCGTTGCTGAGCCACATCGTCTCGGCCGGCTCGCCGGTAAAAGACGGGGACTTGCCGAACCGCGCCCCGAAGGCCTCTGCGATATCGCGGACGGCGATGACCCCCGCCCCGGTGATGTTCAGCGGCACCGGCGGCGTATCGGCCAGCGGAAGCGCACGAATGATATGGTTCAACGCATCGGGTTGCCAGATGAGGTTGACGTATCCCATGGTCAGCTCGACCGGCTCGCCCGCCAGGACTTTCTGTCCGATATCGACCAGCACGCCGTAACGGAATTCCACCGCGTAGTTCAGGCGGATATGCACCACCGGGGTGCGGTGTGCGGCCGAAACCCGGTTGAACTGCCGCTCCCGACCGAGGCAGGACAAGGCGTATTCGCCGACCGGCTCGGTGGGCGAGTCCTCGCGGGACCCGCCGCTGTCGGGCGTGACGTAGGAATACACACAGCCGGTGGAAAAGGCCACGATTCGGGATTCGCGAAATCGCTCCGCCAGCCTGCCGGCCACAGCCACGTTAATCTCCTGCAACAACTCCGGGTTGTTCGAGGTACCGAATTTCGCGCCGACGAGGTAAAATACCACCGGGCAATCCGGCAGCGCGGCCACGAACGCGTCCTCCCGGAAGTCCCCGCGCAGGACTGCAATGCCGGCGGCTCCATAGGCTTCGCAGCTGTTCAGGGTCGTAAACCGCGAGGCTGCGTATATCACATCCTCATGCCGCCCCTGGGCGTCCAGCGCCCGGCGCAGCATCAGGCAGAGGTGCAGGCCCATTTTTCCTCCGGCACCCAGCACCAGGATGTCCCCTGGATAAGCCCTCAGGGCCTGGATCGTCGCGACCTCCGGCCGGGAGAGGAAGCTCTCGACTTCACCGGGATCGAAGGGGAGTTCTGGAATAGATGCTGGAGATGGATCGTGCATGAAATCTGAAGAAGTGCCGGCGGCACCCGGGTAAAGCGGCCCGTAAAGTGCGGGGGGTGAAAGGGGCATACCGGCATTTTTGTACCCTTCCAGACCACCATAAAGGGGTTGAAAGCAAAGGCACCACCGGTTTTACAGAAAACTGCCCCAACACCCGAACCCCGCCCCTCCCATGACCCTCGAATTCCTCACTCTCGGTGTCTACCTCCTCATGCTTGTCAGGGTATGCGTCGTTTTCTCACGCACCAACCGCAACGCCGGGGATTTCATCCACGGCGGCGCCCGCGCTACCAGCAGGGCCGCGAGATCCACTCGTTCTTCGCCCGCCGCAAGGGCGCGGACCTGCGCAGTGCATTTGTCGACATTTACGACCCGCACCCGAGCGAGCCGATCATCCATGATATTACAAAACTCCATGTCTCGGACAGCGCGGAGTGGGCCGTCGTCCTGAAGGTGCACCTGGAGGACGCAGTCGATTATATTCTGTCCTACTACATCGATATCGCGCCCATGGGCGAGGTCTTCCGCGACAGCGACATCTGAGGCCGTGTTGAGTTTTGGCGTGTCTACAGATTCAGCAAGTGCTTCTTGTCCCCACTGATCATCGCATCGATTTCCTTGCGGCCCCACCGACTCAGGCAATCGAAGTGAGCCCCGCGCCAGAAACAGTCACTTGCCACCACATTGGTATTAAAAACGATTCGCTTCATCGTGAAGCACCGCGGCACACCCGCCTGATCGCGGCATTCACCTCTGCGACAGCTTCGCCATCGATCTCCGGCAGCATGCACCACTCTTTCAGCAATCGGCCCACTTTAAGCGTATCCAGCGGTTGGGGGTTGCCGAAGCATCGGCGAGTTCCCGGCCGCGACCAAGGTCGGGCCCTACCATCCCTTCAATAAAGTGACCAAACAGCTGCTAAGCGTATGACATCACCCCATCCTCCGGGGCTGCCGCGGCCAACGGGTCGGATTTTACCCAGAGTGCGCTACGCCTCCAACCAGACTTTCAAAGCCGCGGCGTCGCGAAAAAACTGCTCAAGGTCGTGTTCCTTCACGTGCTCGATGCAGAGCCAGTGATCGCTTCCGCTTTCGGCGAGGACTTTCAGGTATTCCGCCCAGGCGGCGGCGCCGTCTTTCAGTGGTTGGACATCGGGCCAGCCGTGGTCGCCGAAATAATTGACATGGAGGTGGCTCAGGTAGGGCCGCACCTGATAGAGCGAGGATCGCCGGTGGTCTTCCGAGGTGTGCAGGTAGGGATGCCAGAAGGTGGTCACGGAGGAGTCGCCGATTTCCCGCAGGAGGTGGAGCGTCGATTCGGGCGAATCGGTGAGGGAGTTGTCGTGGAACTCGAAGCC
>CAZPBH010000337.1:0-837 GCA_964584645.1 uncultured Rhodospirillales bacterium
AGATGACCGGGTTCGGGTCGCGGATGGCGGCCTTCAACAGGCCCTTGGCATCGCCGCCCGACCATGGGGCGATCACCTTCAGACCGGGGATGTGGGCAAACCAGCTTGCGAAGTCCTGACTGTGCTGGGCCGCGACGCGGGCGGCCGCGCCATTGGGCCCGCGAAAGACGATCGGGCTCGCGATCGCCCCGCCCGACATGTAGAGCGTCTTGGCGGCCGAATTGATGAGCTGGTCCATCGCCTGCATGGCGAAGTTGAAGGTCATGAACTCCACCACCGGGCGCAGCCCCGCCATGGCCGCACCGATCCCGAGCCCGGCAAAACCATGCTCGGTGATCGGGGTATCGATCACCCGCTTGCCGCCGAAACGCTTCAACAGGCCCTGGGTGACCTTGTAGGCCCCCTCATATTCCGCGACCTCCTCGCCCATGACGAAGACCCGCTCGTCGCGCTCCATTTCCTCGGCCAGCGCATCGCGGATCGCCTCACGGATCGTGACCACTTCGGCATTCTTGTACCAGCGCTCCTCATCCTCATCCGGCGGGATGCGCCGCTGGGGCGGGCTCAGCGTCACCTCGGCGGCATCGGCGGGAGGGCGAAGGCTGCCCTCCTGGGCTTCGTCCCGGGGTTCAGCCTCCTGCTTCTCCTGCCGGCTGGCTTCGGCCTCTTCCTGATCGTCGGCCTTGTCCTGATCGTCGGCTTCCGGCGCCTTGCCTGCCTTCACCGGGCTGGCGGATTTCGCCGCGCCGTTCTCGGCCTTGCCCCCGCCCTGCTTCAGGTCCTTCTCGGCCGCATCGAGGGCGCCTTCATCCTCGCCTTCCTCGAGCAGGATCGCGA
>CAZPBH010000337.1:847-2995 GCA_964584645.1 uncultured Rhodospirillales bacterium
GCGACATCCTCGGCCCCCTCCTGAACGAGGATACGGCCCAGCGTGCCCTCATCGACGGCCTCATATTCCATGGTCGCCTTGTCGGTCTCGATCTCGAACAGGATGTCGCCGATCTCGACCTTGTCGCCTTCGGCCTTGTGCCATTTGGCGAGATTGCCCGCCTCCATGGTGGGGGACAGGGCAGGCAGCAGCACGGGAATGGTCACTCGGCGCGCTCCTCTTTGATCGAATCGAGGATCACATCGGTCCAGAGCTCGGACGGATCGGGCTCGGGCGTCTCCTGGGCAAATTCGGCCGCCTCGGCGACGCGTGCCCGGATCTTCTTGTCGACCTCCTTGAGCTCATCCGCCGTCGCGGCCTTCGCATCCATGAGGCGCTTCTTCACCTGTTCGATGGGATCGCGCTCCTCGCGCATCCTGTCGACCTCCTCCTTGGAGCGGTACTTCGCAGGATCGCTCATCGAGTGCCCGCGATAGCGATAGGTCATCATCTCAAGGATCATCGGCCCCTTGCCGGACTTGACGTGATCCAGCGCCTTGCCTGCCGCCTCGCGCACCGCGATCACATCCATGCCGTCCACCTGCTCGCCCGGAATGCCATAGGCGGCACCGCGCTGATGCAGCTCGCCCGCACTGGCCCGTTCCTGCGCGGTGCCCATGCCGTATTTGTTGTTCTCGATGATGAACACGATGGGCAGCTTCCACAGGGCCGACATGTTGAAGGTCTCGTAAACCTGGCCCTGGTTGATCGCACCGTCGCCCAGATAGCAGGCGGTGGCATGCCCGTCGTCATTGTAGCGGTGGGCGAAAGCAAGGCCGGCGCCAATCGGCACCTGGGCCCCGACGATCCCGTGGCCGCCATAGAACCTCTTTTCACGGCTGAACATGTGCATCGAGCCGCCCTTGCCCTTGGAATAGCCGGCAGCACGGCCGGTCAGCTCGGCCATCACGCCCTTGGGATCCATGCCCGAGGCCAGCATGTGCCCATGGCAGCGATAGCTGGCGATGATCGTGTCGCCCTCGACGAGCTTCGATTGCACGCCCACGACCACGGCTTCCTGACCGATGTAGAGATGGCAGAAACCGCCGATCAGCCCCATGCCGTAGAGTTGCCCGGCCCGTTCCTCGAAGCGGCGGATCAGCAGCATGTCCTCGTAGAAGCCCTGCAACAGATCGGTATCGACCTTGCCCGCCGATGCCCCGCCGGATCCGTTCGACCCGGATTTCGCCGAGCCTCCCTTCGTGCCTTTCGCGCCGGACCCGCGTCCGCCGCTGCGGGCCTTGCCCTTGGCTTCACCATCGCCGGCTGATTTGCGAGCGGCCATCACGGCTCCTCAAAACACGGACTGAAGCGAGGGGAAAGCCGCGCAGAAGAGCCGCAGATTTCCCGTCACCCATGACGGTGGGTGCGCGACCCTGTCCCTACAAGCGCAACTGTTGGCAAGCCACGATACCGAAAAGTGATGGCGGGGCTGGACTCTCCTGCCCTCAGGGCAGCGGGACCGCGATCTCGCCCGGGGCCAGCATGCGAAAGGCGCGGCGGGCCTCCTCATCAAGCAGATCGGGATTGAGCGCCCCGGGGCGCAGGGCCGCCACCCGCGCCTCCAGCGTTTCACGCTCGGCGCGAACCTCGGCAAGCGCGGTCTGCGCGGCCTCCAGCTCACCTGCCAGGCGCACGCGTTCATCCAGCCCCCGCTCCCCCTCAAGCAGGAAATGCAGGAAGTAGCCGGCGAGCGCCAGCCCGATCAGCGGGCCGAAGCTCGCCCGGGTGAGAGTCGCGATTCGCTCGATCATGCAAGCAGGGAATCACGCAGCCCGGGAGCCGGTCAAGCGGGACGATCAGCTGGCCTTGCCCGGCAGAACGCTCCGCCCGGCATAGGCGGCGGCGGGGCCCAGATCCTCGGCAATCCGGATCAGCTGGTTGTATTTCGCCAGACGGTCGGAGCGCGACAGCGAGCCTGTCTTGATCTGGCCCGTATTCCTCGCCACCACGAGGTCGGCGATGGTGCTGTCCTCCGTCTCCCCGGAACGGTGGGAGACCACGGCCGTGTAGCCGGCCTTGTGGGCCATCTCGATGGCTTCCAGCGTTTCGGTCAGCGTGCCGATCTGGTTGACCTTGATCAGGATCGAATTGGCGATGCCGCGGTCG
>CAZPBH010000338.1:0-2992 GCA_964584645.1 uncultured Rhodospirillales bacterium
TCGCGCAGCTGCGCCTCGGTCCCCAGCACATCGCGGATGGCCGCACGGGTGGCGGTGGCGACCGCGCTGTCCGGGTCGGTCATCGAGGGCAGCACGTCGAACAGATCGCGCAGAGCATAGTCGAAGCCAGGCCGCTCGGCCTTCAGCCGGTCGAGGATCGCCAGCACCTCCCCGCGCACGCCCTCCAGCGTTTCCTCGATGGCGAAGCGCCGGTCCAGCACGATACGGCAGCTGTCGGCGACGCATGGGGCGGGCAGCCCGTCGAAGCCCTCGGGCTCGCCGCCATGGATGGAGTTGATGTTGAGGGTGGCCTGCCTGGCGCCCTCGGGCACCACGGGCATGGCCGTCAGACGGTGCGGCAGTTCCGGGAACAGGCGTTCCTCAAAGGCGGCCAGCACCGCGCCCATATGCCGGATGGCGCTGTCGCCCTGAAAGGGCATCGAGCCATGGGCGATATGGCCCCTGGTCTCGACCTCGCCCCACCAGACGCCGCGATGGCCGATGCACACCCGGTCGACGTTCAGCGGCTCGGGAATGATGACGTGATCGACCCGGGGGGCCGAAAAATAACCCTTCTCGGCCAGCCAGGCGACGCCGCCATAGCCGCCCGTCTCCTCATCTGCCGTGCCGCTGATCTCCAGCGCCCCGGGAAGCGGCAGGCCGCTGTCGACCAGGGCTTCGACCGCGATGATCGAGCTTGCCAGCCCGCCCTTCATGTCGCAGGCCCCACGGCCATAGATGCGCCCGTCCGCAACCTCGCCGCCAAAGGGGTCGCGGGTCCATTCATGGCCGACCTCAACCACGTCGATATGGCTGTTGAAGTGCACGCAGGGGCCAGGTGCGGCCCCCTGATGGCGGGCGATGACGTTCCAGCGCGGATAGCGCGTGCTGTCGCCGGGCGTGCCTTCGGCGCGCAGATAGGCGATCTCGAAGCCCCGCCTGCGCAGGCGCTCGCCCACCAGCTCGCAGATGGCGCGATAGTCGGCACCGGGCGGGTTGAGCGTGGGGATGCGGATCAGCTCGCGGGTCAGCTCGACGAGATCGGCGCGGCGATCCTCGATCAGGCGGTCGAACCGTTCGAGGGCATCCAGCGGCATGGGGGCTCCCGCGGCGATCAGGCAGCCTGGGCCGGCCGGGGGCCGCGGGTGGTGCGCTGTTCGATCCGCTTTTCGTGGCGGCCCTGGATGATGCGGTCCACGAAGATGCCCGGGGTGTGGATATGGTCGGGGTCAAGCTCGCCCACCTCGACCAGCTCTTCCACCTCGGCCACACAGACCTTGCCCGCGGTCGCCATCGGCTGGTTGAAATTGCGCGCTGTCTTGCGGAAGACGAGATTGCCCTCGCGGTCGCCCTTCCACGCCTTCACCAGCGCCAGATCAGCCACCAGCCCGCGTTCCATGACATAGGTGGAGCCGTCGAATTCCCGGGTTTCCTTGCCCTCGGCAACCAGCGTACCGACCCCCGTCCTGGTGAAGAAGGCCGGGATGCCGGCCCCGCCGGCGCGAATCCGTTCGGCCAGCGTGCCCTGCGGGTTGAACTCCAGCTCCAGCTCGCCGGAGAGGTAAAGCTCGGCGAACAGCTTGTTCTCCCCGACATAGCTGGAGATCATCTTCCTGATCTGCCGCGTTTCCAGCAGCTTGCCGAGGCCGAAGCCGTCCACCCCGGCATTGTTGGAAATGACGGTCAGGCCGGTCACGCCCGTATCCTTCAGGGCGTCGATCAGGTTTTCCGGGATCCCGCACAGCCCGAACCCGCCCGCCATGACGCTCATGTCATCGAAGGCGAGGCCCTTCAGGGCGGTGGCGGCATCGGCACAGAGTTTTTCGGCCATGAGGGCTTCCATTGGCAGCGTTTTCCCAAGGCCGACATGGCGCAGCTGGGCATCGCGCGCAAGCCATCGGCGCCGGCATGAGGCCGGCTTGACCGGGCCGGACAGGCAGTCCACTCTCACCCATCGCAGGCGGGCGGCCGGGGATGCCCGAGGCAAAGGGGGACAGCCATGAACAGAAAAGCCGTGCGCGCGGTCGACCATCTTCCATCCGAAGAGCCGACAATGCCCTCCGGCACGGCGCCGGAGCTGGGGCCGAAGGCTCGTGATGCCGTTCTGCTGGGCCTTTTCGGTGCGGTGCCCGATTACAGCCGGCCGGAGCTCGACCGGCTCTGGCAGGAGATCAACGCCAGCGACCCGCAACAGGTCTATGAGGAATGTGCGCGCGCCGGCGTGGATGTGCTCGACGACAAGGGCGTGCCCGTGCCGTTCTGGCGCGATATCGCCGTCATGCTGCGCGCCGGGCGGGTGCCGGCATGAGCCCGGTCTCCACCCCCGCCAACGCCCCCGTCGATACGGTCATCACCGATTTCGACAACACGCTGACCGATGCCATGAACCCCTGGGCGAAGCGCTCGATGGCCGCACTCGGCGAGCTTGCCGACCAGCGGGGCGTGTCGTACGGGGAGGCGGTCGAGACGCTCAGCAAGGTCTCCATCGGCACCTGGTTCTCAAATTTCGAGAATGCCGTTTCGGCCGTCGATGGCAATCATGACAAGCCGGCTTCCACGGCCGGGGCCGAATCCCTGCGGGACCCGCAAGACGCCGCCATCGTCCATCGCTGGTACCAGCAGCGCGACACCGATGTTGCGCCCTACAAGGGTGTTCTCGACACGCTTGAGCGGCTGCACGAGAAAGGCACACGCATCTTCATCGACACCGATGGCATCCAGCACGACGTGCTGCGCCGGATGCACAAGATCGGCATCAAACCGGAATGGATTGACGGCATCATCTGCCAGCAGAATCCCGATGGCCGGCCGTCGACTCCGGAATCCGGCTGGTCGGACGAAGAGCGCGCCTTTGTCGAGGCCGTGCTGCCCAGGATGACGCCCGTGACCCATGATCAGCGCAAGCCGCATCCGGAGCTCCTGAAGCAGAAATTCGGGCCGATCGAACCGGAGCGTACCATCTATGTTGGCGATCACATCGTTGATGCCCGCT
>CAZPBH010000339.1:0-2964 GCA_964584645.1 uncultured Rhodospirillales bacterium
ATTGCGATAACGCTCCAGCGGCGTGGCATCCGTCGTAGCGGCCATGATCGTTCTCCCTTCCCTCGTCCCTACCAGCGATAATGCGAGAAGGCCTTGTTGGCCTCCGCCATCCGGTGGGTGTCCTCACGCTTCTTCACGGCCGCGCCGCGCTGGTTGGCAGCATCGAGCAGTTCGTTCGACAGACGGTCGACCATCGTCCGCTCCGAGCGCTTCCGTGCGCTGGAGATGAGCCAGCGAATCGCCAGCGCCTGACCGCGCTCGGCCCGAACCTCAACCGGCACCTGATAGGTCGCACCACCCACACGACGGGAACGGACCTCGACCTCGGGCCGGACATTGTCCAGCGCTTCCCGGAACATCCGGACGGGGTCGTTGCGGGTCTTCTCGCGGATGCGGTCCAGCGCCGAATGGACGATGCCCTCGGCTACGGACTTCTTGCCGTCGACCATCAGAACATTCATGAACTTGGTCAGGACGATATCGCCGAATTTCGGGTCGGGCAGAATTTCACGCTTCTCGGCGCGGTGACGACGGGACATCGATCGAGATCCTTATTTCGGGCGCTTGACGCCGTATTTGGAACGACCCTGGCGCCGGTTCTTCACGCCCTGGGTGTCAAGCGTGCCACGCACAGTATGGTAACGCACGCCCGGCAGATCCTTCACACGACCACCCCGAATGAGGACCACGGAGTGTTCCTGCAGGTTGTGCCCTTCGCCCGGGATGTAGCTCGTGACCTCGAAGCCATTGGTCAGACGGACGCGCGCAACCTTGCGCAGCGCGGAGTTCGGCTTCTTTGGAGTTGTCGTGTAGACCCGCGTGCATACGCCCCGCTTCTGCGGGCATGCCTGCAGATGCGGAACCTTGTTGCGCTTGACCTTGGGCCGGCGCGGATTGCGGACGAGCTGATTAACCGTCGGCATCGAGCAAACTAGCCTTTCTCGAACAGAACCCGTCCCGTGGGACGCGCGAACAAACAACTGACACCACCGCGCCGTTTCCACGTCGGGAAAACCTGCACCGAGGGTCGACATCCATGTCGGGGAAGGGGCGGGCCGGGCCGCAGATCAGAGATCCCGCCTGCAAACGACAAATGGTGCCGGTGGCGCAGCCTACTCAACAGACTGCCGCACAAGGCACAAGCGTCGAAAGCAGTCATCCGATCCAGGCTCTGGATCAAATGAAGGAAATTCCGACAGGCTGCGTCTAGCCACGCCAAGCAAGGCTACAAGCCAGCCCTTCTCCAATGAGGCGATTGGATACGCCGTTTCGGGCCGCCACGTCAAGAACCCTGGAGCATGGCGGCCCGGCTTTTTGAGGGCATCGGCGCATGGCAGAAGGCGCCATCACCGATAGCCTGTCTGCAAGGGTCAGGCCGCGCCGGCCTCACCCGTTTCGTCGAGGACTTCGACGGCCTGTTCCGTCCGCTGATCCTGCAGCGCCTGTGCCGCACGATCGCGCTCTGCCGCCACGCGCTTGAGCCGGGCAACGACAGCACCGGTGCCGGCCGGGATCAGGCGACCGACGATCACGTTCTCCTTCAGGCCATCGAGCGTGTCGACCTTGCCGTTGACGGCGGCGTCGGTAAGCACCCGTGTGGTTTCCTGGAACGATGCCGCCGAGATGAACGACCTCGTCTGCAGGCTCGCCTTGGTGATCCCCTGCAGGACCGGGAGTGCGGAGGCCGCACGCCCCTTGTCGGCGATGGTCTTCTCGTTCTCCTCCTCGAATTCGAGGCGGTCCACGAGTTCGCCGACAAGGTAGGTTGTGTCGCCCGGATCCGTGATCTCGACCTTCTGCATCATCTGGCGGACGATCACCTCGATGTGCTTGTCGTTGATCTTCACACCCTGCAGACGATAGACGTCCTGGATCTCGTTGATCAGGTAGTCGGCCAGTTCCTCGATGCCCTTGACCGCGAGAATGTCATGCGGCACGGGCGGCCCGTCGGTCAGCGGATCGCCGATCTCGACATAGTCTCCTTCATGGACGAGGAGCTGCTTGCCCTTGGGCACCAGATACTCGCGCTTGTCGCCCTCTGCCTCCTCGGGCACAACCACGATCCGGCGTTTCGCCTTGTAATCCTTGCCGAATTCGACGCGCCCCGCGATCTCGGTGATGATCGCTGCATCCTTGGGCCGACGGGCCTCGAACAGCTCGGCCACACGCGGCAGACCGCCGGTGATGTCGCGGGTTTTGGAGGTTTCGCGCGGGATACGGGCCAGCACGTCACCAGCGGCGATGGACGTGCCGTTATCCACACTCAGGATCGAATCGACGGCGAGGAAATAGGTCGCCTCATTCCCGTTGGCGAGACGGATCGCCTCACCCTTCGAATCGACCAGCGTGATGCGCGGCCTCAGATCCGAGCCTTTCGGCTGCTGCCGCCAGTCACTGACCACCTTGGCTGCGATACCGGTCGCCTCGTCCATCACTTCGCGTACCGAGAGCCCTTCGCTGAGATCGACGAAGCGCGCGATACCGTCATGTTCGGCAATCACAGGAATGGTGTAGGGGTCCCATTCCGCCAGCTTCTGGCCCGGGGCGACGTGCTGGCCTTCATCGACGAGCAGCTTCGCGCCGTAGGGGAGCCTGTGCTTGGCACGCTCTTGGCCCTTGTCATCGGTCAGGGTGAGTTCGCAATTGCGGCTCATGACGATGGTGACACCGGCCGAATTCTGGACCGTGTTGCGGTTCTTGATCGTCACCGTCGCGCTGTAGGAGCTTTCGATGGCCGATTGCTCGGTACCGCCCTGCGCGGCCCCGCCGATATGGAAGGTCCGCATGGTCAGCTGGGTGCCGGGCTCGCCGATCGACTGGGCGGCGATCACACCGACAGCCTCGCCCATGTTGACCGACGTGCCACGCGCCAGATCGCGGCCATAGCAGGCGGCACAGACACCATTGCGCGTCTCGCAGGTCAGGACCGAGCGAATGGCGCACTTCTCGATGCCGGCGTTTTCG
>CAZPBH010000340.1:0-2963 GCA_964584645.1 uncultured Rhodospirillales bacterium
AACCGGACGGCCTTCATGGTCGAGGGCGTGCGCGACCGGCTGCGGGTGCTGCTGGTCTCGGGCGAGCCGCATAACGGGGAGCGGACCTGGCGCAACATCCTGAAATCCGATCCCAGCGTCGATCTGGTGCATTTCACGATCCTGCGCCCACCCGACAAGCAGGACGCCACCCCCATCGACGAGCTGTCGCTGATCGCCTTTCCGGTGCGCGAGCTGTTCGAGCTCAAGCTGCATGAATTCGACCTCGTGATCTTCGACCGCTACAAGCGCCACGGGGTGCTGCCGCCAATCTATTTCGACAATATCGCCCGCTATGTTGCCGAGGGCGGGGCGCTGCTGGAGGCAAGTGGCCCGCATTTCGCGAGCCCCAACTCGCTCTATTTCACCGGGCTCGGCAATGTGCTGCCGGGACGGCCGACGGGCCGGCTGATCGATCAGCCCTTCGTGCCCGCCGTCACCGATCTCGGGGCCCGCCACCCGGTCACCGCGCGGCTGCCCGGGGCCGGCGAGCGGGGCGGGGCGGGCAGCAACTGGGGCCGTTGGTTCCGGCTGATCGACCTGACGCCCGATCCGGAAGGCATGGTCGCCATGACCGGGCCCGACAATCGGCCCCTGCTGGTGATGCAGCGCATCGGCGAGGGGCGGGTCGCCCAGATGGGCAGCGACCAGATCTGGCTGTGGAGCCGCGGCCATGATGGCGGCGGTCCCCAGGCCGAATTGCTGCGCCGGCTGGTGCACTGGCTGATGAAGGAGCCGGAGCTGGAAGAGGACCGCCTCGTCGCCCGGGTCGAGGGCCGCCAACTGCGCATCGAGCGCCGCAGCCTGCGCGAGGATCTGAGCCCGGTCGAGATCACCGCACCCAATGGCGAGACTCTGCGGGTCGAGATGGAGCCGTCGGAGACCGGCTGGGCCACCGCCACCATCGAAACCGATGCCCTCGGCGTCTATCGGCTGTCCGACGAGAGCCGCACTGCCTTTGCCGTCATGGGCACCCTGAACCCTCGGGAGCTTGAGGATCTGCGCGCCAGCGATGACCGGCTGATGCCGGTGATCGAGGCCAGCGGCGGCGGGCGGATCTGGCTCGACGAACGGCCCGAATTCGACCTGCGCGAGGTCGGCCCCGCCCGGGCGGCGAGCGGCCCCGGCTGGCTGGGCCTGCGCCGCACCGAGGCCGCCCTGACCGTGGGGATCGACCATGTGCCGCTGGCGCCCGCCTTGCTTGCACTTGTTCTGCTGATGGGGCTGATCGGCCTGGCCTGGTGGCGGGAGGGCCATGCCGGCGCGGGCCGGGAGGCGTGAGCGCCCACAGCCATGCGCACGGGCCCGCCCTTGCGACGGATCAGGCCCACAAGCGTAACGAGAACCGCACGCTGCTTGCCTTTCTGCTGACCGGCGCGTTCATGGGGCTGGAGGTTGCGGGCGGGCTGCTGACCGGCTCGCTCGCCCTGCTCGCCGATGCCGCCCACATGCTGATCGACACCAGTGCCATGGGGATGGCGTGGATCGCCTTCCGCCTCTCGCGCCGCCCGGCCGACACCGCCCGGACCTACGGCTTTCACAGGGTGCAGGTGCTGGCAGCCTTCATCAATGGCCTGACCCTGGCCGCGCTCGCCCTGTGGATCGTTGCTGAAGCGGTCAGCCGGGCCCGCGCGCCCGAGCCGGTGCTGGCCGGCCCGATGCTGGGCGTGGCGCTGGCCGGTCTCGCGGTCAACATCCTCGTCTTTCGGCTGCTTGCCGGCGCCGACCGGAACAATCTGAACATCGCCGGTGCGATGGCGCATGTGATGGGCGATGTGCTGGGCTCCCTCGCCGCCATCGCCGCCGCCATCGTGATCCTGCAGACCGGCTGGATGCCCATCGACCCGCTGCTGAGCCTGCTGGTGGCGGGCGTGCTCATCGTCACCGCCATCAGGCTGATCGTCAGATCGGGCAACATCCTGCTGGAAGGCGCGCCACCGGGGCTGGATGCCGTCGCGCTTCAGGCCGACCTGCTGGCGCATGTTCCGGGGCTCAGCGACATCCATCATCTGCACATCTGGTCGCTGACGCGCGAGCGGCCGATGATCACCCTCCACGCCCGGCTGCGCGAGGGCCATGCGGCGGACAGCATGCTGGCGCGCCTGAAGCATCGGCTGCGCGAAACCCATGGGCTCGATCATTCGACCATCCAGCTGGAGACCGGCCCCTGCCCGGACGGTCCCGACCCTGCCAATGAGGGCATCGTGCGGCCACCGGCCGAGCGTGCCTGAGGAGACCCTGCTGATGCCTCTTTGCCTGGTTGTGCTGATCGTGCTTCTGCTTGGGGGTGCGGGCCCCGCTGCGGCCTCCGATGGCCGGATCGCCGCCATCGCCAGCCCGGGCACGCCCTGGCACGATCAGTGGGACCGCTTCCGTGCCAATGCCGAGGCGGCAGGCTTCGATTTCGAATATTTCGTGAACGGCGAGCTTGGCACCGAGGAGGCGATGCTTTCGGCGCTGCGGCGCGGGCGGGTGCAGATGGGCGGCTTCTCGCTGGAATCCTTGTCCCAGATCGTGCCGGAGCTGGCCGTGGCGATGGCGCCCTATCTGTTCGACAGCCATGAAGAGATCGATCATATCTACGACACCGCGCTGGCGGAGGCCTATGCGCCGCTCTTCGCGCAGGCCAATCTGGTCTGGCTCGGCTGGGTGGAGGTCGGCTGGGTCAACATCTTCAGCCAGAAGCCGCTGACCTGGCCCAGTGATCTGGCGCAGGTGAAGGTCCGGGGCGCCGCCAATATCGCCCATCGCGCCTTCATCGAGGCGATCGGCGCCGACCCGATCGTGGTCGCGGCTGGAGATCTGGTGCCCGCGGTGCAAACCGGGCTGGTCGAGGCCGGGCTGATGGGAACGATCCCGCATCTCGTGCGCACCAGCCCGTTCGCCAGCCATTACACCCTGACGCGCCACAGCTTCGACAGCGGCGCCATCGTCGCCAACCGGCT
>CAZPBH010000341.1:0-2959 GCA_964584645.1 uncultured Rhodospirillales bacterium
CGCGGCCGGGCAGATCGAAGTCACGTGGCGACAGCCGCCAGAGATATCAGCGGCGAGAGACATCGGCCGCCAGAAACATCGGCGGCCAGAGTCGTCATGGGCGGGCGGCACCACGGCCAACCCGCCCGAGACGTGCATGACGCTCAGTTCAAGGAGTCTTTGAGACCCTTGCCTGGCTTGAATTTTGCCTGCTTCGACGCGGCGATCTTGATCTTCTCGCCGGTCCGCGGATTGCGGCCTTCGCTGGCTGCACGATGCGTCACAGAGAAAGTGCCAAACCCAACCAGACGCACTTCATCACCACCTTTGAGGGTCTTGGTAATGCCATCAAAGACGGATTCGACAGCGCGCTGCGCGTCGGCCTTGCTGAGGCCGGTGTCGGAAGCGACGTGGGCAACGAGGTCGTTCTTATTCACGGGGCCACCCTGTTTGTAGATGAGGGAAAGGGACAAAACGACAGCGTGCAGACACCGCCGCCATCGCCAACCGACTCGCGCCGGCCAAGCGATACCCTATTTATGCGAATTCGCCCCTTGGGCTCAATGGCGAATTACAGACTCTTCGCCGTCTTTCTCACTATTTGCGCTCGCCGCGGCTGCCAATTCCTCGGCTTCATCCCATTCGATGGCTTCCGGCGGGCGCACAAGTGCATGCCGCAACACTTCATCAACCATGGCGACAGGAATGATTTCCAGTCCCCGTTTCACATTATCGGGGATATCGGCGAGATCCTTCTCGTTCTCTTTCGGGATCAACGCCGTTCGCAAACCACCGCGCAGTGCGGCCAGCAGTTTTTCTTTCAGGCCACCGATGGGCAGAACCCGGCCCCGCAAGGTGATCTCGCCGGTCATCGCGACATCGCGACGAATGGGGATGCCGGTCAGCACAGAGACAATCGATGTCACCATGGCAACCCCGGCCGAGGGGCCATCTTTCGGCGTCGCCCCTTCCGGAACATGGACATGGATATCCCGCCGATTCAGCAATGACGGCTTGATGCCGAATGACGGGGACCGCGAACGGACAAACATTTCAGCCGCTTGCACCGATTCCTTCATCACATCGCCGAGCTTGCCGGTCGCCGTGACTCGCCCCTTGCCGGGGCTCGTGACCGATTCGATCGACAGCAACTCACCACCAACCTCGGTCCAGGCGAGGCCCGTCACGACACCGATCATGTCCTCTTCTTCCGCCTGGCCGTAGCGGTACTTCCGGACCCCGGCGAGGCTATCCAGGTTGCGGCGGGTGACTTTCACCTTGTCCTTGCCATCGCCAACGATCTGTTTGATCGCCTTGCGCGCAAGGTTCGCCAGTTCCCGTTCCAGGGACCGCACCCCGGCTTCGCGGGTGTAGTAGCGAATCACGTCGCGCAGCGCGTCGTCGCCAATGGCAAATTCATCCTCTTTCAGCCCATTGGCCTCGCGCACCTTGCTGACCAGGTGGCGCTTGGCGATCTCCACCTTTTCGTCCTCGGTGTAGCCGGGGATGCGAATGATCTCCATGCGATCGAGCAAGGGCTGCGGCATATTCAGCGAATTGGCCGTGCAGATGAACATCACGTCGGACAGGTCGTAATCGACCTCAAGATAGTGATCGTTGAAGGTGCTGTTCTGTTCCGGGTCGAGCACCTCGAGCAGCGCCGAGGACGGATCACCCCGCCAATCCGCTCCAAGCTTGTCGATTTCATCCAGCAGGAACAGCGGGTTCGAGGTCTTCCCCTTCTTCATGCCCTGGATGATCTTGCCCGGCATGGAGCCGGTATAGGTCCGGCGATGGCCGCGGATCTCGGCTTCGTCACGGACGCCGCCCAGCGACATGCGCACGAAGTTGCGGCCCGTTGAGCGGGCGATGGACTTGCCCAGCGAGGTCTTGCCGACACCCGGCGGCCCCACCAGGCACAGGATCGAGCCCTTCACCTTCTTGGTGCGTTTCTGCACCGCTAGGTACTCAAGAATGCGTTCCTTGACCTTGTCGAGGCCGTAATGGTCGGCGTCGAGCACCTCTTGCGCGTGATTGATGTCATGCCGCACCCGTGACGGCTTGCGCCAGGGAATCGTCGCCATCCAGTCGAGATAGTTCCGCACGACCGTTGCCTCGGCCGACATCGGGCTCATATTGCGCAGCTTTTTCAGCTCCGCCTTGACCTTCTCGCGGGCTTCCTTGGTGAATTTGACCTTCTTCAGACGCTCTTCCAGCTCGGCAAGCTCGTCGCGACCCTCCTCGGTTTCGCCCAGCTCCTTCTGGATCGCCTTCATCTGTTCGTTCAGGTAATATTCGCGCTGGGTCTTCTCCATCTGGCGCTTGACCCGGTTGCGGATGCGCTTTTCCACCTGCAGGACGCCGATCTCGCCTTCCATGAAGCTGTAGATGCGCTCCAGCCGCTCGCCCACCCCGGCGATTTCCAGAAGATCCTGCTTTTCCGGAATTTTCAGCGCCAGATGCGAGGCAATGGTGTCGGCGAGCTTGCTTGCATCCTCAATTTGGTTAACGGAGACAAGCACTTCCGGCGGAATTTTCTTGTTCAGCTTGATGTATTGCTCGAACTGCCCAACGACCGCACGCGACAGCGCCTCCAGCTCCGCCGCCACGCCAGCTTCATCTTCGACCGGCTCGGCCAGGGCGTGGAAAAAATCCTGGTCGTCGAGATATTCCACCACCCGCGCCCGTTCTTCCCCCTCAACCAGAACCTTCACCGTGCCATCGGGCAGTTTCAGCAGCTGCAGCACCTTGCCGATGGTGCCGATGCTGTAGAGATCGGCCGGGGTCGGGTCGTCCTGGCTCGCGTTCTTCTGCGTGACCAAAAGGATGCGCTTGTCGTTCTGCACCACATCGTCCAGCGCCTTGACGGATTTTTCCCGCCCGACGAACAGCGGCACGATCATGTGCGGGAACACCACGATATCCCGCAGCGGCAGAATCGGATGCGCGCTTCCTTTGGAAAACTTCAACATATTCGTAC
>CAZPBH010000342.1:0-2956 GCA_964584645.1 uncultured Rhodospirillales bacterium
CACTTGATCAGGCTCAGAAATTTGCTGCTCTTGACCAGGGTGTCACCACCCTGGAGGTGACCGTCACCGACCCCGATGACGGCCTGCGCGCGATGCGGGAGGCTGTCGGGGATGAGGTCGGGTTCCGGGGACGCGTACTCGACTGGCAGCAGATCAATTCGAGCTTCTTTGCCGCCCTGCAGGTGGAACGCAACGTGATGTTCCTGATCCTGACGCTGATCATTCTGGTGGCGGCGTTCAACGTCATCAGCTCGCTCATCATGCTGGTGGGCGAGAAGGGACGCGAGATTGCGATCCTGCGCACGATGGGCACGCCACGGGCGGCGATCCTGCGGATCTTCGTCCTCACGGGATCCAGTGTGGGGATCGTGGGCACGCTTGTCGGGGTGGCTCTCGGGGTCGCGTTCTGCACCAATATCGACGGCATCCGGCAAGCGCTGGAGAGCCTTTCGGGCACCGAGCTCTGGTCGCCGGAGATCCGCTTCCTGTCCGAGATCCCAGCTGAAATGGACACGGCTGAGGTCGTGGCGGTCGTGGGCATGGCGCTGTTTCTCTCCCTGGCGGCGACCATCTACCCGGCCCTGAGGGCGGCCCGGCTCGACCCGGTCGAGGCGCTGCGCCATGGCTGAGGCCGGTGCAGGGGCAGCTGCGCTGGAGCTGTGGGGCGTGGTGAAATCGTTTCGCTCGGGCGGGGGCAGCCTTCTGGTGCTCGACGGGATCGATCTCACCCTGAATTACGGCAGCCTCACAGCGTTGGTCGGTCCCTCGGGTGCCGGCAAATCGACGCTGCTTCACATCGCGGGCCTGCTGGAGAGGCCGGATCGCGGGCAGGTCACCATCGCTGGCGAACCGGCGGAGGAGGGCGGTGACCGACGGCGCACGGCCTTGCGCCGCGCCCGGCTCGGCTTCGTCTATCAGCATCATCACCTGCTCAGGGAATTCTCGGCGCAAGAGAATGTCGAGGTGCCGCTCCGCCTGCAGGGGCGGCCAAAGGAGGTCGCGCGCAGCCGGGCGGCGGCGCTCCTGGACCGGGTGGGGCTCGGCCAGCGGCTCGATCATCGCCCCGGCCAGCTCTCGGGAGGGGAGCAGCAGCGGGTGGCGATGGCGCGGGCGCTCGTTCATGAACCGGCCCTGCTGATCGCCGATGAACCGACCGGCAATCTGGACCCCCATACCGCCGAAGACGTCTTTGCCCTGCTGGTCGAGCTGGTCAGGGAGCGCGGTATGGCGGCTCTGATCGCGACCCATAATCTCGACCTCGCCGCCCGGGCCGACCGCGTGCTCAGCCTGACGGAAGGTCGTCTGGCAGCGCCGGGCGATACCGGCCCGCCGCGCGCAGCAATGGTATCGGGGCCGGTGCGGTGATCCCGGCCGGCTTCGTCCATCTGCGGGTGCACAGCGCCTATTCCCTGGCCGAGGGCGCGATCCGGGTGAAGGAACTGGTCAGGCTGGCCGCGGCCGAGGGCATGCCGGCTGTGGCCCTGACCGACACCGGCAATCTGTTCGGCGCCCTGGAATTCGCGGTCACCGCCCAGGGGGCCGGGGTCCAGCCGATCCTCGGCATTCAGATCGATCTCGTGATGGAAGCCGATGAGGCGGGGCGGTCGGCACCGCTCCTGCCTGTCGTGCTGCTGGTACAGAACGCAACCGGGTGGGCCAATCTGCTGCAGCTGGTGGCGGCGGCCTATCTGACGCTTGACGGACGCCATCAGCCCTTTCTGGCGCCGGCACAGCTGGAAGGCCGGACGGAGGGCCTGATCTGCCTGACGGGAGGGATGAAGGGCCCGATCGGGGCGGCCTTCGCCCGGCATCAGCCCGAGCTGGCGGCGCGGCGGCTGGATGACCTGCAGCGCCTGTTCGCCGATCGCCTGTATCTTGAGCTTCAGCGCCATGGTCTGGCCGAGGAAGCGGCCGTCGAGCCCGCACAGATCGAGCTTGCGGATGCGCGGGATATCCCGCTGGTCGCGACCAACGAGGCCTTCTTCCCCGACGCCTCGGCGCATGAGGCGCATGACGCGCTGCTGTGCATCGCCGATGGCGCCTATATCGGCCAGAGCGAACGCCGACGGGAGACGCCCGAGCACGGCTTCAAACCGGCCGCAGCGATGCGCGAGCTGTTCGCCGACCTGCCGGAGGCGTGCGACAACACCCTTGTGATCGCGCAGCGTTGTTCGTTCCTTCTGGAGCGCCGCGATCCCATCCTGCCGGCTTTCCCGACCGAGGCCGGCCGCAGCGAGGAAGAGGAGTTGCGCGCCCAGGCCGAGGCGGGCCTCAGGCGTCGCCTCGAGGTTCACCTCAAGGCCGGGGCCATGGATGAGGCTGCGGACAAGGCTGCCCGGGACGTGGCCGCCGCCCCCTATTTCGAACGGTTGGAGCGCGAGCTCGAGATCATCGGGAATATGGGTTTTCCGGGATATTTCCTGATCGTGGCCGATTTCATCCAATGGGCAAAGGCGCGCGATATACCGGTCGGGCCGGGACGCGGGTCCGGGGCGGGTTCGGTCGTCGCCTGGGCGCTCACCATCACCGATCTCGACCCCTTGCGCTTCGGCCTGCTGTTTGAGCGGTTCCTGAACCCCGAACGGGTCTCGATGCCGGATTTCGACGTCGATTTCTGTCAGGAACGGCGCGATGAAGTGATCCGCTATGTGCAGGACAAATATGGCCATGACCGGGTCGCCCAGATCATCACCTTCGGCAAGCTGCAGGCCCGCGCTGCCGTGCGCGATTGCGGGCGGGTGCTGCAGATGCCCTATGGTCAGGTCGATCGTCTCTCCAAGCTGATCGAGTTCAACCCCGCCAATCCGGTCAGCCTGTCCCAGGCGCTGGAGCGCGAACCGGTGCTTCAGGCCGAACGCGCCCAGGACGAAACGGTCGACCGGCTGTTCACCATCGCCCTGCAACTGGAGGGGCTTTACCGGAATGCCTCGACCCATGCGGCGGGGGTGGTGATCGG
>CAZPBH010000343.1:0-2939 GCA_964584645.1 uncultured Rhodospirillales bacterium
AGGCCAGTTCCAGCGCCTGATCGGCGTTCAGCCGCGGATCACAATGCGTGTGGTAGCGGTCCGAAAGCTGCGTCTCGCTGATCGACCTGGCGCCCCCGGTGCATTCGGTGACGTTGTTGCCCGTCATCTCCACATGGACGCCCCCGGCGTGTGTGCCTTCGGCCGCATGCACGTCGAAGAAGGTTTCCACCTCACGCATGATCGCATTGAACGGCCGCGTCTTGTAGCCGCTCGCCGCCTTGATGGTGTTGCCGTGCATCGGGTCGCACACCCACACGACATGCCGGCCCTCCTTCTGCACCGCGCGGATCAGCCGGGGCAGACCCTCACCCACACCATCGGCACCCATGCGGCTGATCAGCGACAGCCTTCCGGGCTCGTTGGCCGGGTTCAGGGTATCGATCAGGCGCATGAGGTCGTCGGTCGCCATCTTCGGCCCGCATTTGACGCCGATCGGGTTGTTCACGCCGCGCAGGAACTCGACATGGGCGCCGTCGGGCTGGCGTGTACGCTCGCCGATCCAGAGGTAATGCGCGCTGACATCGTACCATTGGCCGGTGGTCGAATCGATGCGGGTCAGCGCCTGCTCATAGGGCAGCAGCAGCGCCTCATGGCTGGTGTAGAAATCCGTCTCCCGGATCTGGGGGGTTGTCTCGCCCGTGATGCCGCAGGCGGCCATGAAGGTCATGGCCTCGTCGATCCGGTCGGCCAGCGCCTCATAGCGGTCGCCCTGCGCCGAATCCTCGATGAAGCCCAGCATCCACTGATGCACCTGATGCAGGTCGGCATAGCCCCCCTGCGCGAAGGCGCGCAGCAGGTTGAGGGTGGCACTTGCCTGATGATAGGCCTGCAGCATCCGATCCGGATCTGGCACGCGCGCTGCCTCATCGAAGGCGATGGCGTTGATGATGTCGCCGCGATAGCTGGGCAGCGTCACCTCCCCGATGGTCTCGGTATCGGCCGAGCGGGGCTTGGCGAACTGTCCGGCCAGCCGACCCACCTTCACCACCGGCATGCCGCCGGCGAAGGTCAGCACGATCGCCATCTGCAGCAGCACGCGGAAGGTGTCGCGAATGTTGTTGGCGTTGAATTCGGCGAAGCTCTCCGCACAATCGCCGCCCTGCAGCAGGAAAGCCTTGCCGGCCGCGACATCAGCGAGCGAAGCCTTCAGCCGACGCGCCTCCCCGGCAAAGACGAGCGGCGGCAGGCCGGCCAGCCGGCTCGTGACCTGCTCAAGCGCCGTTGCGTCGGGATATTGGGGCTGCTGCAGGGCCTCTTTCGCCTTCCAGCCGTCGGGGGACCAG
The DNA here is from genome assembly GCA_964584645.1 of uncultured Rhodospirillales bacterium. Classification (GTDB taxonomy): domain Bacteria; phylum Pseudomonadota; class Alphaproteobacteria; order CAZPBH01; family CAZPBH01; genus CAZPBH01. The sequence continues at coordinate 1,305 of CAZPBH010000343.1, forward strand.
GTTCTGCTCATTGCGCCTGTCTCTCAGTATCAAACCATCTCACCTACGATGAGAGGGTGCCGTCTGGGAACCCCAAAATCCAGTGGCGCGGCTCAGCGCAGCGGCTGACGCATGGTCACGAATTCCTCGGCCGCCGTCGGATGGATGCCGAGCGTGCGGTCGAAATCGGATTTCTTCGCCCCGGCCGTCACCGCCACGGCCAGACCCTGCATGATCTCGGCCGCGCCTTCGCCGACCATGTGACACCCCAGCACACGATCGCTGCCGGCATCGACAACGAGCTTCATCATCATCTGCACCTGCCGGCCGGTCATGGTGTGCTTGAGCGGCCGGAACTTGGCCCGGTAGACGCGAATCTCGTCGTGCAGGGCGCGCGCGGCCTCCTCGCTCAGCCCGACACTGGCGATCTCCGGCTCGCTGAAGACGGCGCTCGGAATATAGCGATAGTCGATGGGCGGGCGTTCGGCACCGAACCATCTGTCCGCGAGCCAGTGCCCCTCGGCCAGGGCCACCGGGGTGAGGTTCACCCGATCCGTCACATCGCCCACGGCAAAGATCGAGGGGACGTTGGTGGTATAGGCCTCGTCGACCTTGACCGCGCCCATCTCGTCCATCTCGATCCCCAGCTCTTCCAGCCCGAGATCGGCGGTATTCGGCCGGCGGCCGACCGCGAAAAGCACGGCATCGGTGGCGACGAAGGAGCCGTCGGAAAACCAGACCGTCAGATCGTCGCCCGTCTTGTCGATCCGCGAGATGATCGTGCGGAAGCGCATGTCGACACCCGCGCGCGCCATCTCCTCGGCCAGGCTTTCGCGCACGTCGAAATCGAAGCCGCGCAGGAACAGCTCACCGCGATAGACGAGGCAAAGCTCGCAGCCGAGCGCGTGAAAGATGCCCGCCAGCTCGACCGCGATATAGCCGCCGCCGGCCACCACGACCCGCTTTGGCAAGGCCTTCAGCGCGAAGAAATCATCGGAGGTCAGGGCATGATCCTTCACGCCGGGATCATCCGGCAACCAGGGGCGCCCGCCCGTGGCGATCAGGATGCGCTCGGCCGTGATGCGCCGGCCCGCGACTTCGACCTCGTTCGGGCCGGTGATGCGTGCCCGGCCCTTGAGGATCTCGACACCGGGACCCTGCAGCAGCCGGGAATAGACATCGTTGAGCCGGGCAATCTCCTTGTCCTTGTTGGCACGCATGGTGGCCCAGTCATGGCGTGCCTCGCCGACCTGCCAGCCATAGCCCTTTGCATCCTCCAGGGCGTCAGCGAACTCGGCCCCATAGCGGTAGAGCTTCTTGGGAATGCAGCCGACATTCACGCAGGTGCCACCGAGATATCTTTCCTCCGCCAGCATGACCCGGGCGCCATAGCCGGCGGCGATCCGGGCCGCGCGCACCCCGCCCGAGCCGCCCCCGATGACGAAAAGATCGCAATCAAAATTGCCCGCCAACTTCCGCTCTCCCTTGCTTGCTCCCGCATATCCGGGCCGGCGATCAGGCTATTCGACCGTGACACTCTTGGCCAGATTGCGCGGCTGGTCGACATCGGTGCCCTTCACCACCGCCACATGATAGGCGAGGAGCTGGATCGGCAGCGCATAGAGGATCGGGGCGACGAAGGGATCACATTCGGGC
>CAZPBH010000344.1:0-2932 GCA_964584645.1 uncultured Rhodospirillales bacterium
CGACGCCACGCTCGACTGTCTCGCTGCGCTGCCGCTCGACATGATCCAGCTGCAGGGCGAGGAACTCCCCGCGCGCGTCGCGGAGATCCGCGAGACGACGATGATGCCGATCCTCAAGGCGATCCGCATTGGCGGGGCCGAGGATCTGCTGCAGGTGAAGGCCTATGAAGAGGTCGCCGACCAGCTTCTGTTCGACGCCAAGCCGCCAGAGGGGGTCGCGGCCCTGCCCGGCGGCAACGCGCTCAGCTTCGACTGGAGCCTGCTGGCAGAGCGCGAATTTCACAAGCCATGGATGCTGGCGGGGGGGCTGAATGCCGGCAATGTCGGCGCGGCGATCAACATCTGCGCACCGCCGGCCGTTGACACCTCCTCCGGCGTGGAAGATCGCCCGGGCCACAAGGACCCTGCCCTGATCGACGCCTTCATCGAAGCCGTGAAGGCAGCCGACGCAGCCCTATAGCGTCCCTTCCTCGATGAAGCGCAAAAGCGGGTCCCAATCGGCCCGGAACAGCTTCGTGCGGGTGTCGCGCAGATCGAACAGCGAAAGCCCGACCGCCGCCGCCTCGGGATAAAGCTGGCTGTCGCGGATCCGGGTCAGCACCATCCGGTCCATGTTCACCAGAAAATGGTCGAGCCGCTTGGAGGCCCGGGTGTTCGGGCGCATGCGGTTACCGACGACGATCACCGTCTTCTTGCCCTTCTTGATCGCGGTCATGCGGCCGAGCTTCTTGACGAATTCCTTCGAGGCGCCCTGGTCGAAGATCGAGGGCATGACCGGCAGCACCACCAGATCGGCCAGCGCCACCAGCTCCTCGATCTGGCCGCGGCGCATGCTGGCCGGGCTGTCGATCACGAGACGGTCGGTGCCCTTGGGCGGCTTGCCGGTCTTCTTCGACCAGTCCTCGGCAAGGATGGGGGCGACATGGGCCGGCCGCTCGGCCAGCCAGCGCCGGGCCGATTGCTGCCGATCCGCATCGGCCAGCACGACCTTGTGGCCGTGGTCGGCGAAGGCTGCGGCGAGGTTGGTCGCGACGGTGGTCTTGCCACAGCCGCCCTTGGTGTTGGCCACCAGAACGGAGATCATGAACGGTTCCTGTTACTCTGCCTGCATCCGGCCCCGGCCTTCAGCGAAGTGAAGCAGGCGACGGCGGTTCCGTCCAGCCCGGCCCCATGCAGGAGACGCACATCGTGCGCTGAAAACGAGCAGCCGGGTATAACGAGTCGCGGGGCCGCCGCGCAAGGCCAGCGGCACCGACGGGCCGGTTCAGCGCCCCAGCCCGGCCTCCAGCGCCTGGGCAAGGCGCCGCGCGAAGGCGCCCGCATCAACCGGCGGCTCGCCCTCGGCGATCCGGGCCTGATCGTAAAGCAGCCAGATGATGTCTTCCTGATGCGGGCTCAGGGCCGGTGCCTCGCTTCCCTCCCCCGCCGGCGGCAGATCGGCAGCGAGGCGGGCGATCAGCGGGTGATCGGCATTGACCTCCAGGATGCGGGGCAGGGCGGCGTCGAGCTGCTTGTGCTGCTTGAGCATGCGCTCGAGATGAATGTCGATATCGCCCTCATCGGCCACCAGACAGACGGCACTCTCGGTCAGCCGGTCGGAGCGCCGGACATCCTTGATGCGCTCCCCCAGCACGCCCTTGATGGCGGCGTTCAGCCGGTCGAGACCGGGGCTGGCATCAACCTCCCCGGCCTTGTCGGCTTCGGCCTCGTCGCCATCCGCACCCTTCGCGCCCTTGATGTGCGCCAGATCACCGCCGGCCCGGGTGACCGACTTGAAGGGCAGGCCGTCATGGGCGTCGACCGCCCCGACCCAGAACTCGTCGATCGGGTCGGTCAGGTAGAGCACCTCGACGTTGCGGGCCCGATAGCCTTCGAGCTGGGGGGAGGCGGCGACCCGGTCGGGATCATCGCCGGTGATGTAATAGATCGCCTGCTGGCCATCCTGCATCCGCTCCCTGTAGGTGGCGAGGCTGACGAGCCCCGGGCCGGCACTGGTGCGGAACCGGGCCGCCCTGAAGATCGCTTCACGATGCTCCGCGTCGTCGTACAGGCCCTCTTTCAGGACCGGACCGAAAGCCTCCCAGAAACCGGCATAGCCTTCCGGGTCGTCCTCGGCCCGTTTCGCCAGCGTGTCGAGCACGCGCCGGGTCAGGGCCTGCCGGATCTTCGCGATGATCGGGCTGTGCTGCAGGGTCTCGCGATTGACGTTGAGGGGCAGGTCTTCGCTGTCGATCACGCCGCGCAGGAAGCGCAGCCAGGCTGGCACCAGCCCCTCGATCCCCTCATTGATCAGCACGCGCCGGACATAGAGCTTCACACGGTGGAAGCGCCGCGGGTCGAACAGATCGACCGGCCGCATGGTCGGCACGAACAGCAGCGCGTGATATTCGATGACGCCCTCGGCCTTCCAGTGCAGGGTCTCGAACGGCCCGTCGAAGGCATGAGCGACATGGTGGTAGAATTCGCGGTATTCATCCTCCCCGATCTCGCTTTTCGGGCGCCGCCAGAGGGCCGAAGCGCGGTTCAGGGGCGCCTCCTCGCCGGCTAGACGGATGGGCAGAGCGATATGGTCGGAATGGCGCGTCACGATCTGCCTGAGGCGCTGGGCCTCAAGGAACTCGCGCGCATCGTCCTTGAGGGTCACGATCACATCGGTGCCGCGGCCCTCGCGCTCGGCCGGCCCGATACGGAAATCGCCGCGGCCATCGGAAACCCAGCGATGGGCGAGATCGGTGCCAGCGGCCCGGCTGACGACCTCGACCTTGTCCGCCACCATGAAGGCCGCATAGAAGCCGACGCCGAACTGGCCGATCAGGCTCAGCCCCTGCTGGCCGTCGCCCTGCTGGCTGGCGGCGGTCGCGGCTTCCAGCTGATCGAGAAAGGCCTGGCTGGCCGAGCGCGCAATGGTGCCGAGATTTTCGATCAGGGCGGC
>CAZPBH010000345.1:0-2921 GCA_964584645.1 uncultured Rhodospirillales bacterium
CGTAGTCAGGTGCTCTATCCAGTTGAGCTACGGGCGCGTTGAGCGATGAGGTCATAGAACCTTTGGGCGCGGCCTTGCAACCCCTTCGACAACGGCGCATGGGTCGTGCGCATGCGAGGAGGAGCACGGCAGGAACATCCGCCGCGCATGGGCGCTCTCAACTCTCGTGGAGCGCCATCTCCCGCCGCGCACCCGCGATCGCCATATATCCACCTTGTTTGCGCGGTTCGGCCCCGCTAAACTCCGGCCGAATTCGCGAAGTTCCTTGATTCGACACGTTATGGTACCCAATACAAGCCTCGTTCGGTAAAGCCGTTCGAGCGAAATCGCGAGGTCCGACCGTTGAAGCCCATCCGCCACTCCGCCTTCCTGGCTGCCGGCCTGCTTGTCGCCCTTGGCGGATGCGCGAGCGGCCCCACCCTGTTCGGAAATGACGGCAGCAACGGCGCCATTAATGGCAGCCGCGTGACCGCGATGACGGATCGGATCGAGGGCCCGCGCACCCGGATCGATGACAGCATCACCACCGCGTTCAGCCTGACCGACATCGAGGCGCAGAGCGGCACTGTCGTCAGCCAGCGCATTGCCGAGATGCGGGACGAACTGATCGACCTGCAACAGGATGTCGAGAACCAGGCCTTCCTGCTGCAGGACATCCGCATCAACAGCCAGCAGCTCGCCGCGGATTATTTCAGCCTGATCGCCGCGATTTCAGCCCGCCTTCAGGCCGGTTCGACGCCCGGCAACCCGCGGCTCGTCGCCCAATGGGATCAGGCGCAGATGCAGCTTGAGGCGCTGGCCCAGAATGTCGGGCAGCTGAACGGGCTGGCGACCGAGATCGCACGGGCGGCTTCCATCGCCGCCTTCCTGACCGAGCAGGTGCGGGCGGCGTATTCCCTGACCGGCGCGGTCGAAGAGGACCATGCGGAGCTCGCTATCCTCGAGGATGAGATCAACCGCAGCGTGGTGCGTATCGACCGTCTGCTCAACGAAATGAGCGAGGACATCAACCGGCAGAGCACCTACGTCGCTTCCGAACGGCGGAACCTGCAGACTTTGGCACTCGCCATCAACAATGGTCAGCTCTATGGGCAGAGCCTGGCCAATCGTGCCTTGTTCACGCCCTCCACGGCCCTCTCCGGAGGTTTCGAGCGACCGGGTTCGCTTCCCGGTGTGGCTGGCCAGCAGCGGCCGCTCGTCGTGATCCGTTTCGACCGCCCCAATGTGAACTTTGAACAGGCCGTCTATCAGGCCGTTGCCGAGGCACTGGACCGCTTCCCGCAGGCGACGTTCGAGCTCGTCGCCGTGAGCCCGAGCGGCGGCAATGCCGCGCAGGTGGCGCTGCAGGCGACGGAGGCCAAGCGGGCCGCTGAGGATGTGCTGCGTACCCTGACCCAGATGGGGCTGCCCATCGACCGGGTGGCTGTGTCGTCGGCTACGACGATGGCGGCCGAGACGCCTGAGGTTCAGCTCTTCCTTCGCTGATGCCTTCTGCGCGCCCGGGGGCTGTACAAGGTTCACGCTGTCGCCCCAGACATGATAGAAATCGAGGGCAAGTCCTCGTAGCTCAGCAGGATAGAGCGCAGGATTCCTAATCCTGAGGCCGCAGGTTCGAATCCTGCCGGGGACGCCACAAAATCAAGCACTCAGCCGATAGCCTCATCCGGCGTTAAAAAAAGCCAGTTAGAGACCTGCAGACCGAAGTTCGTCACCCGGATGGGGATCGGCACTCTTCCCTCGGACAGATTGCGAAGTTGGCAAAACTCGCCCTCACCCGGTTGGGGTGATCCGGGACGGGGTAACCTCCCGGGTGAGCAGGATTACCCAATCATGATCGTTGATCGCGTTGGCTGCCCGACAGGCGGCCTCTACTTCATCGGGGTCCTGGCTGGGTCGTACGCGGATGCCATGCGCGGGCACCCAAGCACAGCGGCCAGCGCCCTGAAGATCAATCGGCAGATGACGAAGTGGCAGGACTTCGCCGAGCGCCGGCTGAGAGCCGATGCACGCGAGCGCAGGTCAAGTGGACATGGCGCCTCGACCCATCAAATGCGGGGCCACAACATCCTGGGCACGAACCTGCCGATCATGTTGACCTCGTCAGGTTGGGGGGCTCATGCTCTATCTCTTTCATGTTTCTGGACAAATTTTCTCTCACCTCAGCATAAGGTGAGCCCGAAGCGAGAGATTCTGCTTAAGGCACCTCGACCGGATCGGGAAGCCCATGCCTGAACGAGAGATCAAGCAAGCCGGGCAAGGCGGTTTTGAAGGCTTTGCCGCCTTTTGCCGCTCGATCGCCCGGGTCGAGGCCGTGCGGATACGGCCCAGTCGATTCCACTGGCGGATGGCCAAACGCCATGTCGGGTCGATCGCGATGTATCGGCTGGAGTTCGGCCCGGTCCACCTTACCCGCCCGGAGCCCAATGAGGCCGTACCCAGCCCCGCGATCATGGCGATGACCCTGCAACTGACCGGCGACAGCGTGCTGGAACAGGCCGATCGCCGGATTGCCCTCGGTCCCGGCGACTTTACCCTGGTCCATGGCGCCCTGCCCTATCGGCTGAGCTTCGAGGGCAGGGTTTCGCGTCTGCTGGCGCTGATACCGGCCTCGCTCTGGACGGCGCGGCTGGGCGAGACGGCACCGCTTGGCCGGGTCGTCCATGGACGCTCAGGGCCGGGCGCGGTCGCGGTGGCCTATCTGACAGGCCTGTGGGATCAGGCAGCGAGCCTTGATTCGCGCAGCGCCGGCTATCTCGCCGACATCGCCATCGACCTGCTCGGACGCGCCGCGGCCGAAGGGCCGGGCACCGATCTCGCCGGCGCCACGCCCCGCGACGCGCTGCGCCGGCGCATCCGCCAGTACATTCTGGCCCGGCTCGACGAGCCCGATCTGACGCCGGCGCGAATCGCCGCAGAGAACC
>CAZPBH010000346.1:0-2909 GCA_964584645.1 uncultured Rhodospirillales bacterium
CCTGGTTCTATCTGCTGTCCGCCAACGTCTTCGTGCTGCTGTGCCTCGGCCTGATCCTCTCGCCCCTGGGTCGCATCCGCATCGGCGGCGCCGAGGCGACACCGGATTTCTCGCGGGTCTCCTGGTTCGCCATGCTGTTCGCGGCGGGGATGGGGATCGGCTTGATGTTCTATGGCGTCGCCGAGCCCTTGACCCACTATGGCACGGCCCTGGGAGGCACGACCGTCGGCGAGGACGGGGTGCGCACAGACTGGGCCCCCCTCGGCGGAGCTGCCGGCGATGAGGCGGCAGCGGCTCGCCTGGGCATGGCCGCGACCTTACTCCACTGGAGCCTACATCCCTGGGCCATGTACGCCATCGTGGCCTTGGCCTTGGCCATCTTCTCCTACAACAAGGGCCTGCCGATGACGGTGCGGTCCATCTTCTACCCGATCCTGGGTGAGCGCGTCTGGGGCTGGCCGGGACATATCGTCGACATCCTGGCGGTGTTCGCGACCCTGTTCGGACTGGCGACCTCGCTTGGGTTCGGCGCCGAGCAGGCGGCCTCGGGACTGCACTATCTGTTCGGGGTTGGCGACGGCGATGTGACCCTGGTGCTACTGATCACCGGCATCACGGCGGTGGCCATTGTGTCGATCGTGGCGGGCGTGGACAAAGGGGTCAAGCGCCTGTCCGAGATCAACATGGTCTTGGCATTCCTGCTGCTGATGTTCGTGGTGTTCGTGGGCCCGACGCTCCTGATCTTGACCAGTTTCGGTAAGAACATCCTCGGCTACCTGTCTGAGCTGCCCTTCCTGTCCAACCCCTTCGGGCGCGAGGACGTCAATTACAGCCAGGGCTGGACCACCTTCTACTGGGGGTGGTGGATCAGCTGGTCGCCCTTCGTCGGCATGTTCATTGCCCGGGTGAGCCGAGGGCGCTCGGTGCGGGAGTTCCTGATCTCGGTGCTGCTCATCCCCACCACGGTCTCCATCTTCTGGTTTACCGCCTTTGGCACCACGGCCATCGAGCAGGTGCAAAGTGGCTTCGAGGGCGCGGTCTCGGCGGAGCTGCCGTTACAGCTGTTCATGATGCTGGGCGAGCTGCCGCTGGCGGACATCACCTCGTTCATCGGTATTGTGCTCGTGCTGGTGTTCTTCATCACCTCGTCGGATTCCGGGTCCCTGGTCATCGATACCATCGCGGCGGGCGGCAAGATCGATGCCCCCAAGCCCCAACGTGTGTTCTGGGGCGTTATCGAGGGTGCCGTCGCTATCGCGCTGCTGCTCGGGGGTGGTCTGGCCGCCCTCCAGGCGGTGGCAGTCTCCGCCGGCCTGCCCTTCACCCTGCTGCTTCTAGCGGGCTGCTATGCCATTGTCATGGGGCTGCTGAGCGAGCCCCGGATCGCCAAGCCGGCCAAGCCGGCCAAGCCGGCCAAGCCGGCTAAAACGGCCAAGTCGTAAGCCCGTTGACGACACTTGAAAAGGGCGGCCGCGGCCGCCCTTTTCATTGGCTAAGTGAGTGTTCAGACATTACTTCCCGATTTCGGAGCGACCGGTCGCGGCAGCTTCAGGAAGCAATTGATGGAGACTTCCTAAGCGCTTTGCTGCCCAGCGCCTAGACCCAGAGATCGGAGACCGGTGTCTCGGGCGTAAAATGCCGGGCTATCTGAGCCTGGAAGAGCTCCGCCGTGGCGATGGCGTCCACCTTGGCGTGATGGGATGAGTAATGGGGCAGGCCGTAGCGGCCGCGGCTATCGGCCAACCGGATAGATGACGGCTGGATGCCGAACAGGCATTTGAGGCGCTGCAGGAAGCCCTGGCGTTCCCAGCGCGCCTCCAAGTTCATGGTGTCAACGACGGGAAACAGGCAGCGCTCACCGCGATTGGCCAGGACGGCGGCCTCGAGGAACGGCCGTTCGATGTTGCGATAGTGGACCACCACCAGGCGGCCGGCCAGCTCGGCTAGCAGCTCATCCAGGATCGCGCCGATGGGTGGCGCCTGTTCCACCTCCGAGTGGGTGATGCGATGAAAGGCGATGGATTCTTCCGTTAGCGTCCGAGGAGGCTTGACGACCCAGTAATGACCCGCCGCTGGGCGGATGACCCGTAGATCGAAGGGCACCAGGCCGATGCTGACGATGGCGTGCTCGCGGGGATTCAGGCCCGTGGTCTCGAAGTCCAATGCCACCAGCGGGACCTCCCCGATGGGCCGCTCCTCTGCTGGCAACTCCGCCGCGTAGAAGGCTTTGAGGGCCGGGGTCCTGCAGGCCTCGGCCTGGCGGCTGAAATACTCCGCCCAGCTCGGGGAGGCCTGCTGTTGACGCGCGCCGAAGAACATGGCTTTCAGCGGCTCGGGCTGGGATAGCGGAAGCGCAGGAAGCTCTGGGCGTTGCTCAGGATCTGAAAGGCCTCCTTGAGATTGTGGCGCTCGATGTCTGAGATCCGCTCCGGCTGGATGGCATTGTGTGGCTCATGGTCGTCCTTGATCTCTTGGGCCTGATGGCGCATCCGCACGAGGGACAGAAACTCCAGGGCGTAGCTCAACTTGTCGGTCTGGCCGGCGGGCAGGGCCCCGGCACGGCTGATCTCATCGAGCCGCTCGAAGCCGTTCTGGGCCCGCGAGCCCACGCCCAGGGCATGCACCCGGATGACGTCGTTCAGGGGGGCGATCCCGCGGCGTTTGAGATTGATGCTGTTGTTATGCCGTCCGTCCTGCTCCAGCACGAAGGTGCGGAAAAAGCCCAGGGGCGGCGTGCGGCCGAGGGCGTTGCGCGCCAAGGCCGCTAGGAAGCGGGGGCTGGCCTTGGCCCGGGTCGCAATCAGGTCCTGCAGTTCCTCCGCGAAACGCGCCTCGCCATGGACCGCGTCCAGGTCAAAGAAGATGGAGCTGTGCAGCAGCCGCTGCGGGTCAGGCTTGGCGATCCAGTC
>CAZPBH010000347.1:0-2883 GCA_964584645.1 uncultured Rhodospirillales bacterium
CACGCCCGTTACGGGCCCGCGCCTGCTGACGGCCCCTGACGCACCGCGCGAGGCCACGGCGGCCTCGCTTCTGGCCGGGCTGGAAGAGCTGGTCGCGACGACAGGTGTTTCCTCCGCCCACATCACCTTTCCCGAACCCGCTGATCTGGAGGCCTGCCAGGCGGCGGGCTGGCTGGTCCGTGAGGGCTATCAGTTCCACTGGGACAATCGGGGCTATGCCGATTTCGACGCCTTTCTGAAGGACCTTAATGCCCGCAAGCGCAAGGCCATCCGCAAGGAACACGAGGCGGTCGCCCGCTCGGACCTCGAGATCCTCTCGCTCACCGGCGCCGATCTGCAGGCCGAGCATTTCGATGCCTTCTATGCGTTCTACCGCGATACGACCGACCGCAAATGGGGCATGGCCTATCTGACCCGCGACTTCTTCCACATGCTGGGCGAGCGCTTTGCCGAGCGCGTGCTGCTGGTTCTGGCCCGTGATCAGGCCGGCCGCTACGTTGCCGGCGCGCTCAACCTGATCGGTGCGACCACGCTTTACGGGCGGAACTGGGGATGCGTGGCCGACTACAAGTTCCTGCACTTCGAGCTGTGTTATTATCGGGCCATCGACTTCGCGATCGCTCGGGGCCTTGCCCGTGTCGAGGCCGGTGCGCAGGGGCAGCACAAGATTCAAAGGGGCTACCTGCCGAACCGCACATGGAGTGCCCACCTCATTCCGCATGAGGGTTTTCGCCGCGCCGTCGCCCATTATCTCGACCGCGAACGGGAAGCGATTGCCCATGACATGGCGGAGCTTTCCGGGCAGTCGCCCTTCCGGCAGGGCTGATCGGCTGCCGGATCGAGCCTGGATCCTTCGCCTTCGCCCCACGGAGGAGACACAGATGAGGGTTGGTCGCAGCACGGGTCCCGCACAGGATTTCCCTCGTGCCCTGGCAAGAATGGCTCTGTTCACGACGGTTGCCGGCGTCATGATGGTTCTGGCGGCCGGGCCTGTCGATGGCCGCGCACTCGGCCCTCGTGCCGTTGACCAGAGTGACGCGCGGGCCGGCTTTCAGGCCATTTGCCAGCCACCGGCCGAGGCGGTGGACGATTATTGCACCTGCGGGTTCGAGATTCTGGAGATGGAAGTCGACGCAGCCGATATGCAGGCGATGATCGATCTCTATGCGATGATCCAGGGCGGGGAGGTCACGCCCCCGATGCTTGAGAGCTTCGCGACCGAACACGGGCTCAATGACGATGCCATCCTCGCTCTGACCGAGCAGGCCGAGCGTGTGACAGCGCTCATGGATCGCTACTGCCTCGAAACGGAGTGACGGGCGCACCAACGGCGCTGCACCTGCGCATTCTTTCCCCGCCAGACTGAAAAGGCCGGCATGCGAAGCCGGCCTTTTCCTGGTTCGTGATGCATAGGCCGATCAGGGAGCGCCCTCGGATCGGAGACCTGCTTCAAGCTCGCAATCGCGATGAAGCAGGTTCACCCATGATCTGAATGCGATCCGCCCCGGGCCATGCCCGGATCAGGCCACCGGCTCTTCCGTAAGCTCGCCCGCGTCGTGGGACGCACCGCCCTGATCGGGATAGCTGAAGACCAGCTTGCCCTCGGCCAGATCGACCCGGACAAGCCCACCCTTGGCGAGGCGCCCGAAGAGAAGCTCTTCGGCCAGCGGCTTCTTGATCTGCTCCTGAATGACACGGGCCAGCGGCCGTGCACCCATCTGCGGATCATAGCCCTTCTCGGCCAGCCAGGTGCGGGCAGCGTCGGAAAGCTCGATGGTGACGCCACGGTCGGCGAGCTGGGCCTCGAGCTGGATGACGAACTTGTCCACCACCCGCCCGACGACGTCGGTCGACAGCGCGGCGAAGGGCACGATGGCATCCAGACGGTTGCGGAACTCGGGCGAGAACATGCGCTTGATCTCTTCCTCGTCATCGCCGGTGCGGACATCCGAGCCGAAGCCGATGGCCGGCTTGGCCAGGGCGGCGGCACCCGCATTGGTCGTCATGATGACGATGACGTTGCGGAAATCGACCGTCTTGCCGTTATGGTCGGTCAGCTTGCCATGGTCCATCACCTGCAACAGGATGTTGAACAGGTCCGGATGGGCCTTTTCGATCTCGTCGAGCAGCAGGACCTGATGGGGATGCTGGTCGACAGCATCGGTCAGCAGGCCCCCCTGATCGAACCCGACATAGCCCGGCGGTGCCCCGATCAGGCGGCTGACGCTGTGGCGCTCCATATATTCCGACATGTCGAACCGGGTGAGTTCGATACCCAGCGTGCGTGCCAGCTGGCGGGCGACTTCGGTCTTGCCGACCCCGGTCGGGCCGGAGAAGAGATAGGAGCCGATCGGCTTTTCCGGGTCGCGCAGCCCGGCCCGCGCCAGCTTGATCGAGGCCGAGAGGGCCTCGATGGCCGTATCCTGACCAAAGACCATCGTCTTGAGATCGCGCTCGAGGCTTGCCAGCACCTCGCGGTCGTCGCGGGTGACGTTCTTGGGCGGGATGCGGGCGATCTTGGCGATCACCGCCTCGACCTCCTTCACCCCGATGGTCTTGCGCCGCTTTGAGGGGGCCAGCAGGTTCTGGGCAGCCCCAACCTCGTCGATCACGTCGATGGCCTTGTCCGGCAATTTGCGGTCGCCGATATAGCGCGCGCTCAGCTCGACCGCGGTGCGGATGGCATCGACGGTGTAGCGCACGCCATGATGCTCCTCGTAATAGGGCTTGAGGCCCTTGAGGATCTTGATCGCTTCCTCGACCGTCGGCTCGCGCACATCGATCTTCTGGAACCGCCGGACGAGCGCCCGGTCCTTCTCGAAATGGCTGCGATATTCCTTGTAGGTGGTCGAGCCGATGCAGCGCAGCTGGCCGCTCGCCAGC
>CAZPBH010000348.1:0-2872 GCA_964584645.1 uncultured Rhodospirillales bacterium
CTCGCCGCCAAGCCGGTGATGGAAGGCAAGGCCGTCCTGTTCAAGAAATTCGCCGGGATCGATGCCATCGACATCTGCATCGACGAGAAGGACACCACCCGGCTGATCGACGCCATCGCCGCGCTGCAGCCGACCTTCGGGGCGATCAACCTGGAAGATATCAAGGCGCCGGAATGTTTCGAGGTCGAGGAGGCGCTCAAGAAACGGCTGCGCATCCCGGTCTTTCATGACGACCAGCATGGCACGGCGATCATCGTCGCCGCAGCCGTGCGCAACTGGGCGCGGCTGACCGAGCGCGACCTTGGCGAGGTGCGCCTTGTCTGCTCCGGTGCGGGGGCGGCGGCCATCGCCTGCCTGAGCCTGCTGGTCGACATGGGGCTGCGGCGCGAGAACGTCCTGATCGCCGACCGCAAGGGGATCGTCCACACCGGCCGCAACGAGCAAATGGACCCTCGCAAGGCCAGCTTCGCCCGCGACACCCATCTGCGCACGCTGGAAGAGGGCCTCGATGGCGCCGACATCTTCCTCGGCGTGTCCGTCGGCGGCATCCTCGCGCCCGAGGCGATCAAGCCGATGGGGCCGAAGCCGCTGATCCTGGCACTGGCCAATCCGGAGCCCGAGATACGCCCGGACCTGGCGCGCGCCGCCCGGCCTGATGCCATCGTGGCCACCGGGCGCAGCGACTATCCCAACCAGGTCAACAACGTCCTGTCTTTCCCTACATCTTCCGTGGCGCGCTCGATTGCGGGGCAACCGCGATCAACGAGCCGATGAAGCAGGCCGCGGCCGAGGCCATCGCCAACCTCGCCCTGCGTGAAGGCACGGACATCGTGGCGGAGGCCTATGGCGACGAGGTCGCGGGCTTCGGGCCCGACTATCTGATCCCCAAGCCCTTCGATCCGCGGCTGATCACCGAGATCGCGCCGGCCGTCGCCAGGGCGGCCCGGGAAAGCGGTGTCGCCGCCCGACCGATCGAGGATATCGACGCCTATCGCGACCGGTTGAGCCGCTTCGTCTTTCGCACCGGCATGGTCATGCGCCCGGTGTTCGAACGCGCGCGCGGTACCGGCAAGAAGCTCGTCTTTGCCGAAGGCGAGGAGCACAAGGTGCTGCGTGCGGTGCAGACCCTGGTCGATGACGATATCGCACGGCCGGTGCTGGTCGGCCGGCCCGATGTCATCGATATGCGGATCGAGCGGCTGGGCCTGCGCCTGCGCGTCGGCGAGGATTTCGATCTGATCAACCCGCTCGATGATCCGCGCTACCGCGCCTACTGGCAGGAATATCACCGGCTGATGGCGCGCGCCGGCATCACCCCGGCCGATGCCCGCACGCGGCTGCGCACGCGCTCCACCGTGATCGGTGCGATGCTCCTGCACATGGGGGAGGGCGATGCGCTGATCTGCGGCACGATCGGGCGCTATCATGCCCATCTGGACCATGTCGTGGATGTGCTGGGCCTGCGCGAGGGCGTGGCGAAGCCGGCGGCGCTTTCGGGCCTCGTGCTCGACAGCGGCACGCTGTTCGTGACCGATGCCCATGTGACACCCGATCCTTCGGCCGATGATATCGTCGCCACCACCCTGCTCGCGGCCGAGGAAGTGCGCCGTTTCGGGCTGGCGCCCCGGGTGGCCCTGCTCAGCCATTCCAGCTTCGGGACGCACAGGGACCAAGAGGCCGCCAAGATGCGCACCGCCCTCGCCCGGCTGCACGAACTGGCGCCGGAGCTGGAGGTGGAGGGCGAGATGCAGGCCGATGCCGCGCTGTCGCCGGAAGTGCGCGCCGGCCTGTTCCCGGAGGCCCGGCTGAAGGGGGCGGCCAACCTGCTCGTGATGCCCAACCAGTCGGCCGCCAACATCGCCATCGGTCTGCTCAAGGAACTGGATGGCGGGATCACGATTGGCCCGCTCCTGCTGGGCTGTACCAAGCCGGCCCACATCCTGACGCCCACGGTCAGCGTGCGCGGGATCGTCAATGCCAGCGCCATGGCCGTCATCGATGCGCTCGAGGTGCATCCGGCGTGAGCGAGGCCGCGCTCAACGAACCTGCAGAAGACGGCCGCGGGCCGGATGGCCGGCCGGATGCGCGCGTCGTCAATGACTGGATCGATGAGGGCGATCTCGGCCGTCTCTCCGCCCTTATCGAGGAACTGCACGAGGCCGATCTCGCCGACCTGATCGAGCAGACCGACGATCGCCACCGCCGCATGCTCGTGGCGCTGGCAGGTGATCAGCTCGATGCGGAGGTTTTCGTCCATCTGCGCGCCGAGGTGCGCGAGGCCCTGATCGCGGAGCTGGAGCCCCGCAGGGTTGCCGCGATCATCGAGGCGCTGGACAGCGATGACGCGGTCGAAACGCTGTTCAACATCGATGACGATCATCGCAACGCCATCATCAGCCATCTCTCGAGCCGGATGCGCGCCGCCGTCGAGGAGGGCCTCACCTATCCCGAAGACAGCGCCGGCCGCCTCATCCAGCGCGAGGTCACGGCCTTTCCGCAGTTCTGGACGGTCGGCAAGACCATCGACTATCTGCGCGCGGCCCCCGGCGACCTGCCTGACGATTTCGTCACGATCTTCATCACCGACCCGATGTTCCGGGTGACCGGCAGCGTGCCGATTGCGCGTATCCTGCACAGCCATCGCGGGGTGCGCCTGACCGATATTGCCGATGACGAGATCCCGACCGTGCCGGTCGACATGGATCAGGAAGATGTCGCCCACATGTTCCGGCAGTACAGCCTCTATGCCGCCCCGGTCGTGGGGGAGGGCGGGCGCCTGCTGGGGGTGATCACGGTCGACGATATCGTCGATGTCATCCAGGAAGAGGCCGAGGAGGACATCCTGCGCCTGGGCGGGGTGGAGGCGAGTGAC
>CAZPBH010000349.1:0-2859 GCA_964584645.1 uncultured Rhodospirillales bacterium
GCTTTCCGTGGCCGAGCTTTCCAGCTCCCCCACGGAAAGCTCGGCCTGCCGGCATAGCAGCGCCAGCCGCAGCCGCGAGGGGTCGGCAAGGGCCTTGAGCCGGTCGATGGTGGCGGCAAAACTCATGCACCGACTATGCGGGCGCCGCGCCCGAAAAGCAATATAAAGATTTCTTTATACCTTTCTATCTTGCGGCGCGGCCCCGGCGGCCACCGGGTTGCCCGACCCGCAGGCGGCAGCCTCGCGCAGGCGCGCGCATCGCCCCATATCCAGGATCAGCGGCCCTTGGGGCTCGAGGTGAAGAGGCGTCATGGATGATGCGCTGACGACCCGGTTGGTGGTCGAGAATCTGGGCTTTTTCCTGATATCCAGCGCCATGCTGGCGGCGGGCCTTTACATCTGGCGCGGGGCGCCGGACTTCACCGGCTCACGACGTTCGGGCACGCGCTGGTTCCGTATCTGGTTCGTGCTGATCTGGCTGCTGACGATCCTGTTGCCGCTGGGGGTGCTGATCGGGGTCGGCCTGATCGGTGGCGACACCGCCGTCATCTGGGCGCTCGCCCCCTATCTGGTCATGATCGTGGCGCAGGTGGGCTGGGAGCGGGTGGCGCTTGATCGTTTCCACTCACCCGTCTGGGTGCTGGTCCCGTGCTTCTACCTGCCCTGGCGGCTTTTCCAGGTCTATCGAGGTGATCAGGTCCTGGGACACGACCCGGCCTCGGCGCTCGCCGATTGGACCCTGACCATCCTGTTCGTGATGTGGGTCATCAACATCGGCATCCACTATACCGGCATCATCGATGCGCTGCGCTGGAACGATCGGGGTGAGGGCCGCAAGGCCGAGACGGCCGAGGCAGGATCGGGGATCTGAGGCCGGAGGGCGTGCCGCCTTGAGGTGCCGGCGTGCCTACGCTCGCGCTCCGGATTTTTCGCTAAAAACAGTCCCCCGGACTGTTTTTTGCCGAAGGCAACCGCGTCACCTCCGCTTGCGCTCCGGATTGCGAGCGAAAAACGATTCACTGGATCGTTTTTCAGTGCGGAAATGGAGCGGGTGAAGGGAATCGAACCCTCGTATGCAGCTTGGGAAGCTGCCGTTCTACCATTGAACTACACCCGCTGAGCCATCCCAGTATCGGCATCCGTGCGGCGCAATTCAAGCTGGCTAAGCATGTCCGGCGGCGTGGGCGGATCGATCGGCCGACATACCAGGCCGACCAGATCGCGGGAAGGCAGGTGATCCAGCCGATGGGCCAGCAGGCGCGCCTTCTCCACCGGCCCCGGCATCTCCAGCCAGGCGGTGTGAGCGTTCGTGAAGCCGAACTGGCCGTAATATCCGGGATCGCCCACCAGGATGACAAGCCCATGGCCCAGATCACGCGCCGCACTCAGGCCATGGCGCATGAGCGCCCGGCCATAGCCCTCGCGATGGGCGCTGGGTTCCACCGCGATGGGGCCAAGCAGCAGGGCGGGTTCAACGCCGTCGATCAGGTCGAGCCGCACGGGCCAGAAGCGAATGGCGCCCTTGAGCAGGTCGTTGAAGCGGATCGTGAAGCCGAGGCCCGCCACCGGCTCCACGCTCTCGCGCAGGCGGTAGGCCGTACGTCCCTGCCTGTCGGCACCAAAGGCACGGTCGTAGAGTGCCTCGATGGCCTCATGGTCGGCGGGGGTTTCGGGCGTGATCAGCATCGCTAGGGGCAACCAGACAGGCGGGAGAACGGTCCTCGAGGTGAGGGGCAAGGGCAGGAGGCGTGCGCCGCCATCCTGCAGAACAGGAGACGCCCTATCGTCGAAGGAAGGCCCAGTCGGTCAACATGAGACCGACCTAAGCATGACCGGGCGGCACGTCCCAAGCTCAATTTCTGCTTTCCTGCCCTGTGCGGCGCTGGACAGCCGGGCGGGCGCGCTGTAGGTGCGAGCCATGATGGAAGGCTTGCGTCGGGTGGCGGCCGGGTTGCCCCTCCTTCTGGTCGCAGGGCCAGCACTGGCTGGGCTGATCGGGCTGGTGCTGCCGGCTCTCGGCTGGTTTCCGGCTCTCGATGCACGGAGCCTCGATGGCGCCCCCATCCGGCGGCTTCTCGCCGACCCGGCGCTGCCGGGCGCCATCCGGGCGACGCTGATCACCGGCCATGGGTCGACCCTGCTGGCCCTTGCCCTCGCTCTTGGCCTGTGTGCTGCCCTGCATGGCACCCGGATGCTGACGCGATTGCGCCTTGCCATGGCGCCGGTGCTGGCCGTTCCTCATGCAGCCCTCGCTATTGCTCTGGCCTTTCTCATCGCCCCCTCGGGACTTCTTTCACGGTGGGCGAGCCCGGCCCTGACGGGATGGGAACGCCCGCCCGACCTAGCCCTGGTGAATGATCCGAACGGCCTGGCGCTGATCTTCGGCCTGGCCCTGAAGGAGGCCGCGTTCCTGTTCTTCATGGTGCTGGCGGCCCTCAACCGCCTGCAGCCGGAGCGGCGCCTGCTGGCCGCGCGGATGCTGGGCTATCCGCCGCTGATCGCCTGGATGAAGGTGGTTCTGCCCGAGCTGACAGGCCGGTTGCGCCTGCCGCTGGCGCTCGCCCTGGCCTACAGCCTTGCCAGCGTGGACATGGCGCTGCTGCTGGGCCCCCAGACCCCCCCGACGCTGGCTGTGCTCATCCTGGAGCGCCATGCGGACCCGGATCTCCGCCGTCGGCTCGACGGGGCGGCCGCCGCGCTGGTGCTGGCCGGGATCGTTATCGTCTCGCTGATCCTCTGGCACCTGCTGGGCAAGGCCATCGGAGGGCTCATGCGCGGCGCGCTGGTCGATGGCGCCCGTCCGGCGCTCGCGCTCGCCCGGCCGGTGGCGATGGCCTGCGGGCTGGTGCTGGTCGTCAT
>CAZPBH010000350.1:0-2847 GCA_964584645.1 uncultured Rhodospirillales bacterium
GATCACCCGGAGATTACGCCGCCTTCGAATTTCCACCACTTCCGCGACACGACCGGGAGATGGAGCGATGAGCATGTTCAATCTGGGTAGCGTCCCGCCGATCACCTTCGGCCCGGGACAGATCTCTAGAACGCCGGATATTGTTGCGACACTCGGTGGTGGACCCGCCTTGATCATTGCCGATCGAGTGTTGGCGGACATGGGCGTTGTCGACCGACTGGTTCAGGACTTGGCGGTCAAGGGTGTCCCGTCCGAGCTCGCTGCTGAGGTGGCTGGGGAGCCGAGGGACACGCTTGTCGATGATCTCTGCGACCGCGCGCGGGAGGGCGGGGCCCGTGTGGTGATCGGCCTTGGCGGAGGCTCTGCAATGGATGCCGCCAAGCTGGTCGCGGCGATCGCCCCGAGCGGTGCGCCTGCGCGCAGTTTTGCCCTAGCGAAAAAGCCATTTCCCGCCGAAGGGCTGCCCGCCATCGCCATTCCCACAACGGCGGGGACCGGATCCGAGGTTACGCGCACCTCAATCGTGTCCACGCCCCACGGAGTGAAAATCTGGTACTACGGCGAGGCACTCATGTTTGCCCATGCGGTGCTCGATCCCGAGTTGACGCTTAGCCTGCCGCCGCATCTGACGGCCTGGACGGGCATCGATGCCGTGGCCCATGCCATAGAGGGGGTAACGGCGCGTGGGACCAATCCTGCGGGTCAGCTATACGGGCTCGAGGCTTTGCGAATCTTGGCCATAGCTTTGCCTAGAGCCGTTGCCGACGGCGCGGATATCGAGTCGCGCGCCCACGTCCTTTGGGGCAGCACGCTGGCGGGCCTGGCATTGCACAACTGCAACACTCATATGGGCCACAATATCAGCCATGCGCTTGGATCGCTCGTCGCCATTCATCATGGATTGGCCACGGGCCTGGCGCTGGAGGTCATCCTGCCTTGGCTGGTCGCGCACCCGGAGGGTGCAGACGCCTATGCCCTGGTGGCGCTGGCGCTCGGCAGCGATGCGCGCGCAAGCAAGTTGCCTGCTGCCATGTCGGATCTGATGCGGGCCTGTCAGATCCCGCCAGAGCTTCCGGCAGTGTGTCGGGGCGTAACCGCTGCGTCGCTGGCGGCGCAGATGCAGGCACCGGCCAATCGCGGCATGTCGGAAAACGCGGCTTGCCCTGTCACGAACGCCGATCTGAAGGAGATGGCCTCGAGCATGCTGGCGCTCCCGGTGGCCACCAATGCCGCATGACGCGGCGCGCATGGGCTGCAGTTGAGGGCAGGGTCACACACAGTGCGTCCGCCATGTCAGCAGGGCGACCCGGCTGTCGCCGTCGGGCCGGGGCACGCGGTAGTCCCGGCGCCGGTGGTCGATCCCGAGCGAGTGCAGGACGTCGCCGAGGCAATCGGCGCGCTCCCGCTCCCACAACCGCCCACCGTACTCGAGGGACAAGGGTGCGGCATGGGGCCGCCCAACCGATTGGACGAGCGCCACATGTCCTTGCGCGGCCTTCGCCATCTTCTCCAATGCGACCGCGATCCTAGCCTCCCGGTAGAGCGCGTTGGAGCACAGA
This sequence comes from uncultured Rhodospirillales bacterium, assembly GCA_964584645.1. Lineage (GTDB taxonomy): Bacteria > Pseudomonadota > Alphaproteobacteria > CAZPBH01 > CAZPBH01 > CAZPBH01. Next base: position 1,560 of record CAZPBH010000350.1, read on the forward strand.
ACGAGATCGGCGGAAAGATCGTTTGGCGCATCGCGCCAGTCACACGCCAGCATCCGCACGGGGTCTGACCGGTCCCAGGCGGCGACGAAGGCCGCGCGCATCGCGGCCGAGGGCTCGACGCAGGTGATCGCCGACAGTCCTTCGGCCAGACGCCGGGTGAACGCGCCTGTGCCGGCTCCGATGTCCAGGAGCGACCCACCCCGCGGCAGCAGGGCACGAAGGTCCGCCACAAGCGGCGCGGCATGCTCCGCGAGCGGGCTTTTGTCGTCATAGTTCGGTGCCGCGTCGCGCCAGAAGGACTCGTCGCTGGCGGCGTCACGCCAACGTCGGTCGCGTTTTAGCGCAAAGTCTCTTGCGGCCGCCCAGAAGGCGATCGGGCCAAGCTCGACCCAGGGCGCCTCTGACGGTTCGAAGGACGACCCTTTTCTTGCGGTCATGGCTCTCACCTCTCGAAAACAGGGGAACGGCGCCACGTTTCCCCGAACGTTGCGTGGTGCGTGGTCCGCAAGGGGCATGTCGACAATTGCCGTAGGATCTTGCATGCTGGCCGCCCGACGTTCCAATGCGAGCTTCCAGGAAGAAGCGGGATGCACCCGTGGCAGGACTTCCCAAGGCCAATCACAGGTCTCAGGCGGGCAGGAGAAACACGTCGCTTGTCCGCGGGTGGCGCTGAACCAGCATGTCCACGCCATAGACCGTGGCGACACGCTCGGGCGTCAGGACGTCTTCCGGCGGCCCGAGGGCGGCCATGGCGCCGCGATCCATCAAGCAGATCCGGTCACAATACCGCGCTGCGAGGTTCAGGTCGTGAAGCGCTGCGATGACGGTAATCTTCAGGTCCCTGACGAAATTGAGCAGGGACAGCTGGTAGCGGATGTCGAGGTGGTTGGTGGGCTCGTCCAGGACCAGGATCGACGGTTGCTGCACGAGGGCGCGGGCCAGCAGTGCGCGCTGGCGCTCCCCGCCCGAAAGGGTGCGGAACGGCCGGTCCTGAAAGGGATCGAGACGTTGCAGACGCAGGGCGGCATCGACCAGCGCCCGGTCGTGGCCGGTATCGGGCTCGAACAGCGCCTTGTGCGGGGACCGGCCCATTGCCACCACGTCACGCACGGTGAGGGGGAAATCGGCCGGCATGTCCTGCAGCACCGCGCCGACATTGCGGGCTACCCAGGCCGCGGATCGTGTCTGAACATCGTTGCCATTGACCCGCACCACGCCCGTGGCCGGTTTCGTCATCCGGTAGACCGTGCGCAAGAGGGTCGACTTGCCGGCGCCGTTCGGGCCGAGC
>CAZPBH010000351.1:0-798 GCA_964584645.1 uncultured Rhodospirillales bacterium
GCCGCCTCATCCGTCAGCCGGGTGGCTGATAATTCGGCCGTGGCAGGCGGCAGGTCGAGCGGCTGCACCACCATCGCATGCGGCGATTCCACATGGCTGAAATAGGTCCGCGTGATGGCGTCGGAAACCTGCATAAGCCGCGTTTCCACCGTCTCCAGCATTGCCTTCAGCCCGGCCTGCGCATCCGTTTCCAGCCCAATGGCGCCCCCTGCCGCGAAATCCTCCAGCGCCTTGCGCAGGTCGATCTCAAGCTCGGCGAGGCTCAGCCCGGGCGCCGTCTCCAGACCCTTGGGCAGGGCTTCCAGATGGCTCCGCATGGACAGCAGCTGATAGCGCAGCGACCGCGGATTGCCGGCGTCAAGCAACACCAGATCGAGTGTGGGGACCGGCTCGATGCTCGCCAGATGGCGGGTGCGGTAGGTGATGGTCGAATCGCTCAGCTCCAGCAGCAGGCGCAGCGCCGCTTCCGGGCCCTCGTGCCCGTCATCGCCCAAGAGGACGGCGGAGACACTGGCGCCGTACAGGCCGCGTTCCAGCCGGCGCCCGAGATCCATGAACCGCCAGCCGCTGCCGCGGGTCATGTTCTCATGCGCCATCCCGCTGACAGCTGCGACGTGCCTGATGGTGTCGTCGAGCGCGCTGATCAGCCGGTCGGCATCGCCGCGTGCGCCGGTCAGCCGCTCATGGCCGCGATGGACCAGATGGCTGAGCCCGTGCCACATGTCGGTGGAGACCCGGTCACGGACGGCATCGACCTGCCGGTTGGCTTTGGCGATGGTACCGCCCTCAAGACCATCA
>CAZPBH010000351.1:808-2840 GCA_964584645.1 uncultured Rhodospirillales bacterium
GCTCGCAAAATGGTCGTTCATCGCGGAGCCGGGGGCAGTGGCGCCAGTCAGCGCCTCGACCGACAGCGGCGAGAAGGCCGGGGCGAGTGCCGCTGCCTCGGCGATCAGCCCGCCGCGCTCCAGGCATCTGAGCAGGGTCTTCAGCTCGACCAGCTCGCGCGGGGTACTGCCGCCCGAGGCAACCCGCCAGAGCGCAGCGCGCAGCAGGCGGGCGGCGGTGTCGATCCGCTCCAGCGTGCGGCCCATCCAGTAGAAGCTGTCGGCTACCCGGCTTTGCAACGCGAAGGCGCTGCGGTGGGCCGAGACGGGTTCACGCCGGATCCCGGTGCCGGCGGCGGCGGTCGCCTCGCCGATCGTGACCCAGACATCCTTGGAGACCCCACCCCTCTGCAGGGAGGCCCGGAACGGATTGGCCTCGTCCGCCAGCCGTGCCAGCCCGCCCGGCATGACCGTGAAGCGCTCGCCATTGCCGATCACGAAAGCACGCAGGACCACCGGCTGGGGCACCAGCCTGTCGCCCTGCAAGGAGGGCGTCAGCGAGGTGTTGAGCGGCCGCCGCGCGACCCAGCCCTCGGGCCGCGCCTCCATCGCGGCGATCAGGCGGCCCCGCGCCCCGGCACCCAGCCGGCGGCCCACAAGCGGGCGTTCGCTCGCTGTGAAGGCGGGGGCCACGATCATGTCGTCGATCCCGGTCCGCACATGTTCCAGCGCGGCCTCTTCGCCGCACCACCAGGTGTCCACGCTTTCCAGTTGCAGGCTCTCGCCCAGCAGCGCTTCGGCGAGGTTGGCCATGAAGGGGGCGAAGGCCGGGCTTTCCAGCACCGCGCTGCCGGGCGTGTTGATGATCCGGACCTGGCCCAGCCGGTGCGCGGCCAGCAGGCCCGGCACGCCCTCGGCCGAGCTGGCATCGAGTTCGAGCGGATCGCATCCTCGACCGTCCATGCGGCGCAGGATGACATCGACCGGCTGCAGCCCCGCCAGGGTCTTCAGATAGACGCCATCCTCGCGCACCGTGAGATCGCCGCCCTCGACCAGCGGGGCGCCGAGCTCGCGCGCCAGATAGATATGCTCATACCATGTAGGCGCCGAGCGGCCGCCGGAGAGCAGGACGACCCTCGGCCGGTCCGCCGGATCGCGCCCCTGATGCTGCAGGCTTTCATACCATTGGTTGAAGAAGGGGTTCAGGCCCTGCACATGGGCGGCGCGGAAGACTTCCGGCATCACCCGCGTCATCACCCGCCTGTTGCCGAGCGCGTAGCCGAGCCCGCCGGCATTTTCCGTCCGGTCGGACAGCACGCGCCACGCGCCGTCGGGGCCACGGATCAGATCGGCGGCATAGAATTGCAGCGGGGCGGCGTCGAGCAGCGGCGGTGCATCCTGGCGGGGCCGGCGGCAGGCTCGCAGGAAATGGGGGTTGGCGTAGACCAGGGCGGGGGGCAGCTTGCCGTCGCGGATCAGCTCCTGCGCGCCATAGATGTCCGCCAGCAGCGCGTTGAGCAGCCGGGCGCGCTGCGTCAGGCCCGCCGCCAGATGGGTCCAGCTGGCATGGTCGATGACCAGCGGCACGATGTCGAGGCCCCAGCTCCGCCCCGCGCCGCGCGGGTCACCATAGGCCTGATAGGTAACTCCATCCTGCTCGAACTGCTGGCCGGCCCGGGTCATCCTGGCACTCAGTTCGCCTTCGGGCAGGGCGGTCAGGCTTGCCAGCACGTTCTGCCAATGGCCGCGTACCTGACCCTGGCCGGTGACCATCTCGTCCCAGCGGTCATTCAGATCGAGCAGGGGCAGTTGCTGCAAAATCACCTCGGGGGCTTGTCCCGGACCCGTGGCCGATTCGCACGGACCACTGGCTATATCAGATCATTTTCGGGCTGCTTGAAACCCGTTGCGGTGGCGCAGCTGCTGTCGTCTTTTCGCTGGCCGCTGCCTTGAGCCCATGCTCGACCGCGGTCTTGAGGTCCATGTCGGTCGTCGCACTCGGCCGTACACCGATCACGTCACGATAAAGGGGCGGGAAGGCCTCGACGATGGC
>CAZPBH010000352.1:0-1217 GCA_964584645.1 uncultured Rhodospirillales bacterium
AGAGCTCGGGCACATCCTCTGTGTTGACCAGAACCTTGGCCGCCCGCGCCTGCTGGGCCAGCGGTGTTGCGAGGTCGAGAGGCAGGTCGGCGATCCACAGCGCGTGCAGCGGGGCCAGTTCCTCGGCCGTCGGCAGCCGCTCAACCAGAAGGGCGCCGGGCATCTCGAGCACGGCTTCGCGCAGCACCTCTTCCGCCACATCGGCATGGATGGCGAGGTCACGCACACCCGCAGCCGCCAGCTTGCGCAGGCGGGCAGCGGCGATCGCACCGCGTCCCACAAGGGCGGCACGGACATGACGGGGGTCGAGGGCGAGGGAGAGCATGGCGGTCAGGATCCGGTTCGTGTTGGCCAGACAATAGAAAGTCTTTCTTGACGAAAGCAATCACGGCCGCGCAGAAAGCGTGGTTCTTTCCCATATGAGCCGAGTAGGAAAAATGATTTCTCTTTTTCGGGGCCTGCCGGATGGATGATTTCGATCGTCGGATCCTCGATCTGCTCCAGCGCGATGCCGACCGCTCCCTGAACGAAATCGCCGCCGAGGTGGGTCTCTCGCCCACGCCCTGCTGGAAGCGCATCAAGCGGCTGGAGGAGGAGGGTGTGATCCGCGGCCGGGTTGCGCTGCTCGATCCCGCCCGGGTCGGGGCGGGGGTAACGGTGTTCGTCTCGATCCGCACGGCCGAGCATGACGCCGCCTGGCTGCAGGCCTTTGCCGAGGCCGTGGCGGCGATGGACGAGGTCGTCGATTTCTACAGGATGGGTGGGGATGTCGACTACCTGCTTCGGGTGGTCGTGCCGGATATCGCCGCCTATGACGCCTTCTACAAGAAGCTGGTGAGCCGGGTGAAGCTGGCCGATGTGACCTCGCGCTTCGCGATGGACACGATCAAGTCGACCACGGTTCTGCCGCTTGACGCGCTGCCCGTCTCGGGACGCCGCGGGGCCCGGGCATGAGCGGGTTCAACCGGCAAGCCTTCTGCCCGCGAGGGGGCCGGAAGGGCGAGGCGCTGGTGATGGGCATCGTCAATGTGACACCCGACAGCTTTTCCGATGGCGGCCGCTATGCGGCGCATGATGCCGCCATCGCGCATGGGCTTCGGCTGATCGGGGAAGGGGTCGACATCCTCGACATCGGAGGGGAGTCCACCCGACCCGGCGCGCGACCGGTGCCGGAGGCCGAAGAGATCGCCCGGGTCCGACCGGTGATCGAGGCGCTG
>CAZPBH010000352.1:1227-2839 GCA_964584645.1 uncultured Rhodospirillales bacterium
GGCGAGGCGGAGGAGGCGGCGGCCTGCAGCCGCCTGGCCGACCCCGAGGCGCTGGCGCCGGCCTGCCATGAGGCGGGTCTCGGCCTTTCAATCGACACCCGCCACGCCGGGGTCATGGCGGTGGCGCTGGAGGCGGGTGCGACGATCCTCAACGATGTGACGGCCCTCTCCACGCCTGAAAGCCTGCAGGTCGCAGCGGAGGCCCGTTGCGGGGTCGTGCTGATGCACATGCAGGGCGAACCGCAGACCATGCAGGCGAACCCGGTCTATGGCGATGTCGTCGCCGAGGTCACCGCCTGGCTGCTTGACCGGGCGGCCCGCGCCGTGGCTGCCGGGGTGCCGGCCGATCATCTTGCCCTCGATCCCGGCATCGGTTTCGGCAAGGATGTCGATCACAACCTCCGGCTTCTGGCGGCAACACGGCATCTCCGCGATGCTGCGGCGGCGCGCGGCCATGGTCTGCTGGTCGGGCTGTCGCGCAAGAGCTTCATCGCGCGGCTTTCACGGGGCGAGGGCGTTGACGGCCGGCTGCCCGGTTCGCTCGCCGGGGCGCTCGCCGCCTGGCAGGGCGGCGCCGACATCCTGCGCGTCCATGATGTGGCGGCGACCCGGCAGGCGCTGGCTGTCGCGGCCGGCATTCGCTCGCATGAGCTTTGATCGCACGCCTTCTCTGCGCTAGTTTTCCTTTCACGAACAAAGACAGGGAGTTCCCATGGTCCGCGATCTGCGCCACGCCATGCTGGCCGAGACCAGCTCCGACGACACCGCCCGGCAGATGTTCGTGCTCGACCTCAAGCGGGTGCTGACCCGGCAGATGCGCCCGCGCAACCGGGACCTCTATGACAAGGTCGTGGCTCCCGAATTCGCACGGCGGAACGGGCGCCCACCCGAAACGCGGCCCGAGGCGCAGGCCACCCTGCTGGCCGAGCCGCGCTATCAGATGTGGAGTTCGCTCGCCCGCTCGGCGCAGGAGATGATGTGGGAAAGCGTGGCAACACCGATCCGGCGCGACGAGCCCCGGCTGCGCGCCACCTATGCCGAGCTGGCCCGGCAGGACAATCGGGGTGGCTCGCTTGAGCTTGATCCCACCACCCCGATACCCGAGGCTCTCAACCGTATCGACATCCATGTTCAGCCGGGCGGCTACATGCTCGACCGCGATGACAGGGATATCGTGGCCGGCGCGCTCTATGAGGCAGGCGGCAACATCTATTCGATGGGGACGGGCATCAGTGCCAAGGACAGCAAGGCTGGCCGCATCATCGATCTGCTGGCCGACATCGCGCCCGAGTTCCGGCCCGGACGCATCCTCGACATGGGCTGTTCGGCCGGTGCTGCGTCATGCGAATGGGCACTGGCCTTCCCGCATGCGGATGTCCACGCGATCGACGTGGCACCTGGCATCCTGCGCTATGCCCATGCCCGCGCCCAGGCGCTCGGCGCGCCTGTGCATTTTCACCAGATGAACGCCGGTGCGACGCGGTTCGAGGAGGCGAGCTTCGATCTCGTCGTCAGCCACAACATCATGCACGAGATCCCGACCGCCGACCGTCAGGCGATGTTCCGGGAGAGCTGGCGGCTGGTGAGGCCGGGCGGGATCGTGGCGGTGGCG
>CAZPBH010000353.1:0-2826 GCA_964584645.1 uncultured Rhodospirillales bacterium
GACGCCCTGCGCGGTGATCGGCTCATCGGCATGTTGCAGCCGGCCGAGGCAAACGAGGCCGAGGAAGATGGCGACCGCATCGCGCCCAGGCTGATGCCGGTCGGGTGTGCCGGGCGGCTGACCGCCTTTTCGGAGACCGAGGATGGTCGTTATCTGCTGACGCTCACGGGGCTCTGCCGCTTCCGGGTGCGCGAGGAGCTGGCGCCGGAGCGGGGCTATCGGCGGGTGGTGCCGGACTGGGCGGGCTTCGCGGATGACATGCAGCCCGAGCCCGATATCGAGTTCGACCGCGAGGCGATGATCACCACCTTGCAGCGCTATTTCGAAAAGACCGGATTGTCGGCCAACTGGGATGCGATCCGGGAGACCGACAATGAGCGGCTCATCACCTCGCTGGCGATGATCTGCCCCTTCGAGCCGCAGGAGAAACAGGCGCTGCTGGAGGCCCGCAACACGGTCGAGCGTTACGAGATCGTGCGCGCCTTGCTTGAGATGGCGTGCGTCGACGATCAGAATCACGAGCCTTCGGGGCGGCTGAATTGAGCGAGCCTGTACCCGCGATCGACCGGCGGCTGCTCGATCTGCTGGTCTGTCCCCTGACCAAGGCGCCGCTGCGCTATGTGGCGGCGTCGGGCGAGTTGATCTCCGATGCCGCGGGTCTGGCCTATCCGATCCGCGATGGCATCCCGATCATGCTGATCGACGAGGCCCGCCCGCTCGACGACAGCGAGCGTCAGGCCCCCCGTGAGGATGAGGGCTGAGGTCATGGCCGGTGAAGCCGCTACCGATACGGCGTCTGTTTCGGAGCCGCCCTGGCCGACCGAGATCCGGGTGCGTCGAAGCGCGCGCGAGATCGCGATCAGCTTTGACAATGGCGACAGCTTCACCCTCCCGGCGGAGTATCTGCGTGTGGAGAGCCCGTCGGCCGAGGTGCAGGGCCATGGGGTGAAGAAGACCATCCTGGGTGGCAAGCGCCATGTGGGCATCCTTGGTGTCGAGCCTGTGGGCACCTATGCCCTGCGCATCCTGTTCGATGACGGTCATGACACGGGGCTTTATTCGTGGCGGCTGCTGCATCGGCTGGGCGCGGAGCAGGGGACGCTCTGGCAAGGCTATCTGGATGCGCTTGAGGAACGTGGTCTCAGCCGCGAGCCCTGATCATCCGGCCGGCCGATGTCGGAAGAAGGTCACCGCACTCTGTGTGCCATCGGGGTAGACCTGCAGCTTGCGGATGGTGACCTCGGCGGCGGCGACCGAAGGATCTTCGAAACACAGGGCGATCAGATCCTCGCACAGGGTCTCCAGAAGGTCGGTGTGCTGGCGCCCGGGCCAGTGGGCCGAGAGATGCGCGTGGATGCGGTTGTAGTCGATGCAATCGGCGATGCTGGTACCCTCGAACCTTTCGAGCGGGGCGTAGAGCGCCACACTGATCCTGAGCTTCTGAGGCCGCAGATACTCCCAGTCGGCGATACCGACACGCATGACGAGCTCGAGATTGTCCAGACGGACGACCTGGTGGCTGCGGGTGGGGTCGAAGGTCATGGTCATCCGGTGTGGGTTCACGTCGCGGGGCGATCTTGCGGACGGGCGGGCCGCCGCCCGAAGCGCTCGCCGCCATCGACATAGAGGGTCTGGCCGGTGACGGCCATGGCGCGCGACAGATAGATCAGGGCGTCGGCGATATCTTTCGGTGTAGCGCTGCGGGCCAGGAGGTTGGTGTCGCGCTGGCGCTCGAAGCCCTCGATGTCCTCGCCGACGGGCAGGATCCAGCCGGGCGCTATGGCGTTGACGCGAAGCCGGGGAGCGAAGGCCCGGGCCGCCATCTCGGTAATGGCCTGCAGGGCGGCCTTGGAGGCGGTGTAGCTGAAATAGGCCGGGGTGAGCCTGGCCAGCTTCTGGTCCAGCAAATTGATGGCCTGACCCTGGCTATCTTCCGGCAGGGCATCCGCCTGCGCCTGGATCAGCAGGGCAGGGGCACGGGCGTTGATGGCCATGTGACGGTCGAATTCCGCTGGGGTGAAGCTGCTCGGCAGGTCGCGCTCGAAGCGCGAGGCGTTGTTCACCAGCAGCCGCACGGGCCCGAGGCGCTCCGTGGCCTCCGCGATCAGCTGCCGTGGCACTTCAGGGTCTTCCAGATCACCGCCGAGTGCGCAGGCCCGGCTCCCCCGGCTCTCGAGAGTTGCCGCGAGGGAAGCGGCCTCGGGCAGAGAGCTGCGCGCATGCAGGGCGATGTGCCATCCTTCGCGGGCGAGGCGGTCGGCAAGGACAGCACCCAGCCGGCGTCCGGCGCCTGTGATCAGGGCCGTGCCGGGCTGTTTTGGGAGACTCGGTTCATCCATGACGGGGGCGATGGGCACCTCGTGCGCTGAGGTCAAGCGGATCGCTGGCGCGGCTGCCATGCCACCACGCCATGCGCAAAGATGTTTGACAGGCGAAATCGGGATGCGTATAACAAGCCTTCGTTCGGACGGCGCTGCCCCGATCGGCTTGGCCGATGACGGGGCGCCTGCCTTCGAATGACAGCGCGACAGAGCGAATGGCCTCAGCCCGTTCAACGGTACAGAGCGGGGTCGAAACTTTGTTGTGCCGGTTTTTGGACATGGTCAATCGGTTCGGAAGGGATGCGTGGACGGCGTTGTCGGTCGCAAGGCATGACAAAGTGTCGTTCGTAGACGCATCCTGAACCTGAGCTTGCACATGCAAACTTTGGTGTATGGAACGTCGTTTGAGCGATGCTTCTGTCACTTGGTAGCAGGCTTCCTGTCGGTTCGCCGGCATGAAGTTTGCGAATCCAACTTTAGAGTTTGATCCTGGCTCAGAACGAAC
>CAZPBH010000354.1:0-2826 GCA_964584645.1 uncultured Rhodospirillales bacterium
GGCCGTGTCGTCATCGGCGAGGGCGAGCGCGACGAGGCGCCGATGCTCTATATCGGCGAGGAAGTCGGCCGCGGGCAGGGGCCGCGCATGGACATTGCCCTCGACCCGCTGGAGGGCACGACGATCACCGCCAAGGGCGGCAACAACGCTCTCGCCGTCATCGCCATGGCGGAGGAGGGCGGCTTCCTCAACGCGCCGGATGTCTACATGGACAAGATCGGTGTGGGGCCCGGCCTGCCCGAAGGCGTCGTCGATCTGGACCGGAAGCCGGCCGAGAACCTCGATTCGCTGGCGCGGGCCAAGGGTGTCGAGATTTCCGAACTGGTGGTCTGCATCCTCGACCGGCCGCGCCACCATCAGCTGATCGCCGATGTCCGCGAGGCCGGGGCGCGGATCATGCTGATCTCCGATGGCGATGTGTCCGGGATCATCGCGACCTGCCAGCCCGATGCGGGCGTCGACCTGTATATGGGCTCGGGCGGGGCGCCGGAGGGCGTTCTGGCCGCGGCCGCGCTGCGCTGTCTGGGAGGGCAGATGCAGGGACGTCTGCTGTTCCGCAATGACGATGAACGCGCGCGCGCCGAGCGCTGGGGGATCACCGATCTCGACCGCAAATACGGTCTGCTCGACATGGCCGCCGGCGATGTGATGTTCGCGGCCACGGGGGTGACGGATGGTGCGTGGATGCGCGGCGTGCGGCGCTTCGCCGGCGGGGCGATCACCCATTCGGTGGTGATGCGCTCCAAATCCGGCACCGTCCGCATGGTCGAGGCGCATCACAATCTGACCCGCAAGACCGGTTTCCTGCCCATGGATCGCTGAGGGCACGCGCATGGCCCCCGACGCCCCCGGCCGCACCGCCCAGGCTGGTCTGCCGGCCTCGGACCCGGCAGGTGCCGAGGTGCATGCGGCTGTGCTGGGCGTCACCAACTCGGCATGCGGGCGCAGCTGGTACCTCAACCCGGTTGATGAGGCCGCCCTGCAGGCCATGGCCCGGGCGACCGGGCTGGGGGAGCTGGCAGCGCGGATTCTGGCCGCGCGCGGGCTGGAGGCGGAGGCAGCCGCGCGGCATCTGGCCCCCAGTGTGCGCGATTTCCTGCCCGATCCCAGCGCTCTCGCCGACATGGACAAGGCGGCCGCGCGGCTTGCTGCGGCCGTGCAGGCGGGTGAAACCATCGCCGTGTTCGGCGATTATGATGTGGATGGTGCCACCTCCTCGGCCCTGCTGGTGCGTTATCTGCGCGCCGTCGGGGCGGAGGCGTTGCTGCACATTCCCGACCGGCAGGCCGAGGGCTATGGGCTCAGTTGTGCGGCCCTGCATGAACTCGCCGCGCGCGGTGCGCAGGTCGTGGTGGCGGTGGATTGCGGGGTGACCGCCTTTGAGCCGGCCGAGACCGCGCGCGCCCTTGGGCTCGATCTCATCGTGTTCGACCATCACACCCCCGGCGCCTTCCTGCCGCCGGCGCATGCGCTGGTCAATCCGAAGCGGGCCGGCGAGCCGGCGGCCTTTGCCGATCTGGCAGCCTGCGGGGTGACCTTCTGCGGTCTGGTGGCCCTGAACCGGTGCCTGCGTCAGAACGGCTGGTTCCGGGAAGGCCGCGAGGAGCCCGATCTCCTCCGCCTGCTCGACATCGTGGCGCTGGGGACGGTCTGTGATGTCGTGCCGCTGGTCGGGCTCAACCGCGCCTTTGTCGCCCAGGGGCTGAAGGTGATGGCGGGCCGCGGCAATGCGGGCCTTGCCGCGCTGGCGGCACAGGCGGGCCTCCATGACGATCCGGAATGCTATCATCTGGGGTTCGTGCTCGGCCCAAGGGTCAATGCCGGGGGTCGGGTCGGGCGCGCCTCCGATGGCGCCCATCTGCTGGCGACCGAGGATCCGGCGGAGGCCGCACGCCTCGCGCGCGCGCTCGACGAGGCCAACCGGGAACGCCAGGCCATCGAGGCTCAGGTGGAGCTGGAGGCGATGACCCAGATCGAGGAGCTGGGGCTCGACCGTCACCCGATGATCCTGAGCTGGGGGGAGGGCTGGCATCCGGGGGTGGTCGGGATCGTCGCCTCGCGGCTGAAGGATCGTTACGACCGGCCCGCCTGTGTGGTGACCATCGAGGGCGAGGACGCCAAGGGCTCGGGTCGTTCCGTCCCGGGGTTCGATCTTGGCCGGGCGATCCTCGCTGCCCGGGAGGGCGGGCTGCTGACCGAGGGCGGCGGCCATGCGATGGCGGCCGGTTTCTCGCTCAAGGTGGCCCGGCTGCCGGAGCTTGCGCGCTTTCTTGAGACCTGCGTGGCGGAGCGCTTTGACGGCCTGCCGCCAACATTGCCGCTGATGCTGGACTGTGTCCTTGCAGCCGAAGGGCTGACCCTCGACCTCGCCTCGACCATCGAGAAGCTGGGGCCCTTCGGTGCCGGCAATCCCGAGCCGCTGGTCGCGATCCAGAGTGCCTTCCTGCATCACGTGGCGCAGGTGGGCGAACGCCATGTCCGGGTGCAGTTCGGCACCGCCGCCGGCGGCCCGCGGCTGTCGGGGATCGCCTTCCGGGCGGTCGACACCCCGCTGGGCGAGGCGCTGTTTCGCGGTCATGGGGCGCCGGTGCATCTTGCCGGCCGGGTGAAGCGGGATCGCTGGCGCGGGCGGGAAACCGCCCAGTTGCAGATCGTCGACGCGGCCCTGGCCTGGTAGGTGCCGGCGTGCAAAAACGCCGCGGCGGAATTGCGATCCGCCACGTTCGATTTGCTTGATTTGCCCGGATCGACCGACTAGAACCCACCTCTCACGTCCCCTTCGTCTAGAGGCCTAGGACACCGCCCTTTCACGGCGGCAACACGGGT
>CAZPBH010000355.1:0-2814 GCA_964584645.1 uncultured Rhodospirillales bacterium
GTGGCCAGCGCCATGAAGTGGGAAGGCGGGTTCGTGTGGGCCTGCAAGAATTATGATGGCGATGTGCAGTCTGACACGGTCGCCCAGGGTTTCGGTTCGCTTGGCCTGATGACAAGCGTTCTGATGACCCCGGATGGCAAGACCGTGGAGGCCGAGGCTGCGCACGGCACCGTCACCCGGCATTTCCGGCAATGGCAGCAGGGCAAGGAAACCTCGACCAACCCGATCGCCTCGATCTTTGCCTGGACGCGCGGTCTGCGCTATCGCGCCGAGTTCGACGGCACGCCCGATGTCGGCGCCTTTGCCGAGAAGCTGGAAAAGGCCTGCATCGACTGTGTCGAGGATGGCCAGATGACGAAGGACCTCGCCATCCTCATCGGCCCCGACCAGCCCTGGCTGACCACGGCCGCCTATCTCGATGCGGTGGAAGCGCGCCTCAAGACCCTGCTCGGCTGAGGCGCGCCTCTACAAGAAAGGGGGTGGGGCGGCGGCTCAGAACCCCCGACCGGCCACCATGCGCGGGCGCATCGCGGCGTTGAAGCCCTGTCCGCCTTCGCTTTTCTGGGCACCCTTGGGGGCCGGCTTCTGATAGGCCTGGGCGGCATGATAGGCACAATAGCTGGTGCCCGGCTGAACGGCATGGCCGCAGAAGCGGAAGCCCGGCTTGCGCGGATCGCCGATCGGCCATTTGCACATCCGGTCGTTGAGTTCGAGGATCGTGACCCCCTTGCCGTTCACCGGCGGCGGGGGCGGCTCGGCCGGTGCCGTGGCCGCGGCCGGCTCGACCTTCCGCACCGGCGCCATGGCGGTGTTCTGCGTGGGGCGAGGCGTTCCGGCCGGTCGCAATCGGCGCGGCTGGGCGGTCTTCGGGCGGGTCGTCAGGGCCGGGCGGTTGCGGATCGGTGAGGGACGGCCGGACAGCCCGAGGCGATGGGCCTTGCCGATCACGGCATTGCGGGTGACGTCACCCAGCAGGGCAGCAATCTGGCTGGCGCTCTTGCCCTGGCCCCAATAGCGCTTGAGAAGTTCGACCCTGTCCTCGGTCCAGCTCATCGTTCCTGCCTCCGTTCCCTTGTCCTGACGCCTATGGACGGCGCCGCTGGTTGCACGGGTGGGCGCACCCCTTGGCCCACGTATCTTGACAAACCCACGAATGATGGCGGCCTGTGCTGAAAACAGGCCCGAATATTGCTAAAGCACTAAATATTGTTGTTCCGGGGTTAGTCATAGCAAAGGGTGGGGGGCTTGCCCAGAAGGGTTTTCCGGTTATCCACAAGTTTTTGCGATTGACGCGCAGGAACCGATCACGCCCCCCGTATCATTCATATCGACAAGGGGGGCGGCATCCGTTGAGGGCACCCCTTTCCTGCGGCCGCTTCCTAATGCCTCTCCGGGGCAGGACCCGAGACCCGATGGACGAACTGAGCGACGAGACACTCATGGAACGCGTGGCCGATGGCGATGACCGCGCCTTCGCGAAGCTGGTGGAACGGCATCTTGGCCGCACCACCGGTCTGGCGCGACGTCTGCTCGGCTCGCTTGCCGAGGCGGAGGAGGTCGCCCAGGAAGCCTTCACCCGTGTATGGGTGCATGGCCCCGGATGGCGGCGCGATGCGGGCAAGCGCACCGCGCGCTTCTCGACCTGGCTGTATCGCATCGCGGTGAACCTGTGCATCGACCGCAAGCGGCGGGCCGGCTTTGCCGATCTCGATACGGTGCCGGAACCGGAGGACGAGCGCGACGGAGCGTTCGAACTGATGCACCGCGACGAGACCCGGCGCCAGGTCGCGGCCGCCGTCGCGCAGCTTCCCGACCGGCAACGGGCCGTACTGACGTTGTGCTTTTACGAAGGGCTCTCCAATGCCGAGGCCGGGGCGATCCTGGATATCAGCGTCGGCGCGGTGGAGAGCCTGCTTGTCAGGGCCCGCCGTGCGCTGCGTGAGGTGCTGGCGACGACCTATGAGGAACTGGCGTGAGAGGTGCGATACCCCTTGCGTCTTGCGCGGCCCCGTCGGGTCGCATGGAGGTGTGTGATGAAGGACGATGAACTGAAGGCCATGCTGCATGCGGCCCTGCCCCCTGATCCGGTGGTCGAGGCTGCGGATGTCGCCCGGGTGACGGCTCTGGCCACCGCGCGGCCGCAGCAGCGCGAGAGCCGACGTCATCCGGGGCTCTGGGGACGGCTGGAGGGCTGGCTGGGTCTGGCGCTTCCAGGCCCGGCTCTGGTCTCGCCCGTGGCGGCGCTGGCGGTCTGCCTGATGGTCGGTACGGCCGTGGGCGCGCTGCAACCGAGGATGACCGCGGACATGCTGACGGCGGAAGATCTGCTGGCCCGTGATCTCGCGGTGCTGGATCCCGATGCCGCCGCATGGCTCGAGGGGGATCTGTGATGAGCGACACGCCCGATAACACCGGCAGCGGGGCGGGCCCCGGGAGGGGTATGGTCAGTGTGCGACGCTCGGTCTGGATCGGGGCGCTCGTGCTGCTCGTCATCTCGATGGGTGCCAACCTGTTCATCCTGGGCGTACAGGTCGGCGGGGAGGTGCGTAGCGAGCCGCCAGAACGGCCAAGCCGGCTGGAGATGAGCGAACGCTTCAGCCAGCTTCCCGAGGCCGACCGTGCGGTGCTGCGCGAGGCGTTCCGGGAACTGCGCGAGCCGGTGCGCGAGGAGGCCCGGGGACTCCGCGCGGCCGGTGCGCAGCTGCGCGAAGCCTTCGCGGCCGAGAGCTTTGATCGCGATCGCGCCGAAGCCGCGCTGCGCGAGATCGAGGCAGCGACAGGCAAGATCCGGAGCAGCGCCATCGACAGCCTGCT
>CAZPBH010000356.1:0-2812 GCA_964584645.1 uncultured Rhodospirillales bacterium
CGGGCGACGAGCCGACCGCCTGAAAGCCGGCAAAGTTCAGGTGAAACAGGAAAGGCGAGGGGTTGAGCCGGCGCAAGGCCCGGTAAAGCTCGAAGGCCGGCAGCGTGAACTCGGTCGTGAACCTCTGGGAGGGCACCACCTGAAAGATGTCGCCGGCATGGGTGTAGGCGATGGCGCGCCGCACGGCTTCCAGATACTGCCCGCGCGTCATGTTCGATCGGGGCGGCTGAAGCGAGGCCGCGGGGCGCTGTGTGGCCCGAAGCGGAACCGCACCCGTCAGCCGCATCACCGCCGCCTGCAACCGGGCATCCAGCGCCTCGAGCACGGTCTTCGCCTGCGCCGGAAACGGCCCGTAGAAGGGTGCCACGAGGGTCAGGTCCCGGCGAAGATTGTCGAAGACCGCAATCAGGCGCGGCCGGCACAGCAGCGCCTCGGGTACACCCAGCGTGTCGGGATTGTCATCGGGAAGCTTCTCGATCCGGCGCACGATGTCGTAACCGAGATAACCGAACAGCCCCGCCGCCATCGGGGGCAGGCCCTCGGGCATCGCGATCCGGCTCGCGGCCCGCAGGCGCCGAAGGGAGAGCAGCGCATCAGGTATCTCCAGAGCCGCGCGGAGGTCGGGGGTGGCGCTCTCACCGGCAAGCCGGCAGCCGGCGGCATCGGCCTCCCAGCTCAGATCGGGGTCGGTTGCGATGATGCTGTAGCGGCCGAGATGCTCGCCGCCCTCGACCGATTCCAGCAGGAACGAGCCCGGCCGGTCTCCGGTCAGTTTCAGATAGGCCGAAAGCGGGGTGTCGAGATCGGCCACCACGCGGCGCCAGCGCAGACCAGGCTGCCCCGAACCCAGAGCTGCCAGAAGCGCGGCGGGGTCCTGATCGACCGCGATGTCCAACCCGGCTACTCCCCGAGCAGGTTGGCGCGGTAGGCTGCGAGAGCCTGCGGGCGTTGCTCGACGCCGATCTGCCCGGCCAACGCATCGACCAGCAGCCGGCCCACATCATCGACATAGCCGCGCAGGATCTCGGCGGCGACCTGCTGGCGCTCCAGCGCAGCCTGGCCGAGATCGCTCGTCTCTGCTGGCTCAAGAATGGTCTCAAGCCGCAGCAGGGCGTGACCGCCGGCCACCGGCCCGCCGATATGGCGGCCGGGCTCCTCAAGGGCAAAGATCGCCGTCACGAGATTGGGGTTCAGCTCGGCGGGCGGATTGTTGCGCGTGAAGGGAGGTACCGCGCGCACACCGAGGCCAAGCTCTTCGGCCATCGGTTCGAGGGCGCGACCCTCGCGCAGCTCCTGCAGAAGCTCATCCGCCCTTTCGGCCAACCTCTCGGCGCGCCGGACCTCCTGCCAGTCGGCCACAACCTCGCTGCGGACTTCCTCCAGATCGGGAATCCGGGAAGGGGTGATCTCCTGCAGCGTCACGAAGACGATGGTGCCATCGGCGGCCTCGATGGGCTGGGGCAGTTCCTCGGGCTCCATGTCGAAGGCGAGTTCGATGGCTCTGCCTGCGCCCGGAAAAGCGGGAAGAGAGGTTGCGCCCGGCGTCGATCCGTCGGCAGCGACGGGGCCGGCCTCGACCAGCGGTGTGCCAGTCGCCTCGGCGGCTTCGCGCAGGCTCGCACCGCCGATGATCAGATCGTCGATCTCCTGGCTCAGGTCAAAGAGGACATCGAAAGCGTCCCGCAACGCGATGTCACGGGCCAGTTCATCGCGAACCTCTTCAAGGGTCGCGATATCGGCTGCGGTTGCCTCGTTCAACTCGATGACATGCCAGCCGAGCGGGCTCTGCACCGGTTGCAGAAGGCCCGGTTCCCCGGTGCCGAAAAGGCTCTCGGCCAGCGGCTCCAGCAGGTCCTCGCGCTGGACGGGCCCGATCTCGGCCACATCCTCGGCAAGGCCCAGGGCTGCGACACCCTGTTCGAGACCGCCTGCTTCGGCTGCGGCCTGAAACAGTCCCTCCGCCTCGGCCTCACTCCCCAGCACGATCTGGGCGAAGGTCCGTGTCGCAGGCGACCCGAAGCGGTCCTGCTCCTCCTCATAGGCGGCGCGGATGCGGGCCTCGTCGACCGTGATCGTTTGGGCGATCTCCTGCGGTGCGAGATAGGCCACGAGGAAGCTCCGGTATTCAGGCCGGCGATAGAGCTCCTGCCGGGTCTCGAAAAAGGCTTGCAGGGTCGCCTCGTCGGGGGGCGGGGGAGGGTCGATCAGGTCACCTGGCAGGATCATGAGGCTGATCTCGCGGCGTTGAAGGCGCACATCCAGCAGACGCTGGCCCAGCGTCTCGGGCGGGCTCGCCAGCGTCAGAAATCCCGAAACGAACAGGCTGCGCGCCAGTTCGGCGCGGAACAGGTCGGTCGCCTCCGCCTCGCTCAATCCCGACTGGAAAAGGGCCGAGCGGAAGATCGAGGCGTTGAACTCGCCCGTCTCGTCCTGAAAGGCTTCCTGCAGGACGATGGCCTCGGCGATCATGCTGTCGGTCGGCGCGAGGCCTGCCTCAAAGGCCGCCTGATTGATCAGGCGCTGCTCGATCAGGCTGTTGAGGGCGGTATCCACAGCGATACGGCGGATCTCGTCGCGATTGGCGAAATCGGCGCCCAGCAGCTGGGAAAGCCGGTTCTGCTCCTGCCGAACCGCTGCATCGAGCGCGGTTGCGGTGATGGGCTCGCCCCCGACTTCGGCGACCACCTGGCCCTGCCCATCGCCGCGAAAGACATCGCCGATGCCCCAGACGGCGAAGCTGATGATCAGCAATCCGAACAGGATGCGCACCACCCATGAGGAGACGGTGCGGCGCATCGACTGAAGCATGACG
>CAZPBH010000357.1:0-2804 GCA_964584645.1 uncultured Rhodospirillales bacterium
ATCGGCGATACCCTCGCGCGTCTTGGCGACGATCTCGCCGCGCGTGCGCACGAAGGTTCCCCATTTCGGCCCGAGCTCGGCGACCCTGTCGAGCCAGCCGGGGTCAAGCTCATGGCCCAGATATTCCTTCAGGAACTCGGCGCGCGGCACCCCGGTCTCCTCGGCCAGCCGCATCAGCTTGCCCTCATGGGCGACCAGCCGGCGGTTCAGGCTGTAGAGCTGATCGACCAGATCCTCGATCCGCGCGTTATTGAGGTGCACCTCCTCCATCAGCTCGACGAGCCGGGAGCGCAGCGTCTGGTAATCGGCATCGGTCTTCGCGGGCACCTTCTTGCCAGCCTGCAAGGCGGCGAGGCGCTTTTCCTGAAGGTCGTGAAGCTGCTGATAGGTGGCCGATATCTGCTCGAACGTCTCGAGCACCTTGGGCTTGAGGGTGGCCTCCATGGCGGCAAGCGACATGCCGCCATCCTCGCCGTCCTCGTCATCGCCCTCGGTTTCGGCGTCGGCTCCAGTGCCGGCGGCCTCGCGCGCCCCATCGGCCTCCGGCGCCGCTTCGCCGGCCGCGGCGATCTGTTCGGCCTGCCCTTCCGGCGATCCGCCATAGGTCGCTTCGAGATCGATGATCTCGCGCAGCAGGACACGGCCCTCTTCCAGCTTGTCATGCCAGTCGACGATGGCGCGGATGGTCAGCGGGCTTTCGCAGATGCCGCCGATCATCATCTCGCGGCCGGCCTCGATCCGCTTGGCTATGGCGATCTCGCCCTCGCGCGAAAGCAGCTCGACCTGGCCCATTTCGCGCAGATACATCCGGACCGGATCGTCCGTCCGCCCGATATCCTCATCGACATTGCCTGAGGAGCGCGCCTCGCTCTCCTCATCCTCGTCGATGCCGGCGGTCTCGTCCTTTTCTTCCTGTTCCTCGGCCTCGACGACATTGATGCCCATCTCGTTGAGCTGGGCCATGATGTCCTCGATCTGCTCGGAGGAGAAATCATCAGGCGAGAGCTGTTCGTTCAGCTCGTCATAGGTGATGTAGCCGCGCTCCTTGGCGCGCGCGATCATCTTGCGGACCGCCGTTTCGCGCCCGCCGTTCAGGACATCATCGCCGCCGCCCTCGGCGGCGCGGTCCGTCGTTGTCTTCTTGCCGGCCTTCTTTGCCATCTGTTCCTTCTCACGCCTCGCCTGCAGCCGCGATGAGCTTCATCGCCAGATGCCGACGCCATGCCCGACGGCCCGGAGCGTGGTGCCGTTACCTTTCTCGAGGTGCGTCCGTTCGCCTCCAGCGCAATAGGCCCCAACGGCTTTCGCACCATCGCGCCGGAGAAGCCTCATAACCATCGCAATTTGTCTCGTGTCGGCAATCGCGCCGCATCACCCCACCCCTGACGGACCCGTTCGAGCGTCGATTCGGGCCGCGCGAATCCCGCGTGAGTATAAGTTGCCTCCGACAGGATCAGCGTCAACTCCGAAGCAAAACCCGACGCCGCGAGATGATCGCGCAGGTGCTGCGAATCAAGCCCGGGCTCCTCGCACAGAAGATCCCCGACACGCCGAGCCAGGGCCTGCAGACGTCCGTCGCCCTCTTCGGTCAGGCGCGCCAGCGTGTCGGGATCGTCAGCGGCGACATGCGGATGGTTGATCGCCGCTGCCAACAGGGCCCTTGCCCGCAAGGCCGGGGCCGCCTGCGCTGCCTGGGATTGCGACCCGGCCGGAGCCGGGTTGCGCACCGCCCCCTGACCTCTGGCACCGCCCCGGCGCACACCACCGCCGGCGCCATGCTCTCCCAGCCGGCGCAACAGGCTGCGGCGGAAATCGGCGCGCAGGTCGCCCTCCGTGATCACCTCCGTTTCGCGCAGGATGGCGGCCTTCACGCCGGCCCGTTCCTCCGGCGTTGCCAGGCGGCGCCCCGCCACCAGCTTGCGCCAGAGCACCGCCTCCAGCGGCTCCGCCTGCTCGATCAGCCGGGCCAGCATGTCGCGCTGGCCCGCAGCCAGCAGATTGTCGGGGTCGGCCCCCTTCGGCAGCCGGGCAAAGCGCAGCGAGCGGTCGGGCCCGATCAGCGGCAGGGCCGTGGCGACCGCGCGCAGGGCCGCCCGCTGGCCGGCCTCATCACCATCGAGCAGCAGGACCGGGGTCTGCGCAGGCTCGCGCACCAGCCGCCAGAGCTCGCCCAGCTGGTCAGCCGTCAGGGCGGTGCCCATGGGGGCGACCGGCGCCCCGAGCCCCGCCCGATCCAGCGCAATCACATCGAGATAGCCCTCCGCCACCAGCGGCACGCCCCCCTCCGCGACGGCCCGCACCGCCCGGTCGAGGCCGTAGAGCGTGGCCCCCTTGTCGAACAGGGGTGTCTCGGCCGAGTTGATGTATTTCGGCCCGTCGCCGTCGATCAGCCGGGCGCCGAAGGCAATCGGCCGGCCGCGCCGGTCGGCCACGGGAAACATCAGCCGCCGGCGAAAGAACGGATAGGCCGCGCGCCCATCCTCGGGCACCCGGGCCAGCCCGGCCTCGACGGCCAGTTCGAGTGCAAAGCCCTCCGCCTTCAGGGTCTCGATCAGCCCATCCCCGGCCGGGGCGAAGCCCAGCCGGAAGCGCTCAACCGTCGCGTCATCAAGCCCGCGGGAACGCGCATAGGCCAGCGCCGGGCGGCCCTCATCATGGGTGAGCATGCGCTGGAAGTACCGGGTCGCGGCCTCGCTTGCATCCAGCAGGCGCCGCCGGCGTTCATCGGCGGCCCGCGCTTCCGGGGTCGGTTGCGGCACAGGCAACCCCGCCTCGGCGGCGAGCTTCTCCACCGCCTCGGGAAA
>CAZPBH010000358.1:0-2801 GCA_964584645.1 uncultured Rhodospirillales bacterium
GGGCCGGTCGCGGTTCGTTCGTTCGTCGGGGGGCGGGCGTGCGGCGGCCCTAGACAATATGACCGTGGTGTGAGGGGCGGCTCGCCCGTAGCCTTTGCGAGTTTGAACTGAACGAGGAGTGCTCGGGATCGGTGAACCGGGTCTCAGGCAAAGGAGGGCAAGCCGTGAAGGACAACAGCACCATCTTCGTCGGCGTCGATGTTGCGAAGGACAAGTATGCGGTGGCCGTTGCTGAAAGCGGCCGGGACGGCGAGGTTCGCTATGTCGGCGAGATCAATGCGACGCCGGCAGCGGTGGAGCGCCTCTTGCGCAAGCTGGAGAAGAGATCCGGGCGGCTGCACGTGTGCTACGAGGCCGGCCCGACCGGCTATGGTCTTTATCGGCAGATTACTGCCATGGGACATGTCTGCGAGATCGTTGCGCCGTCATTGATCCCGAAGCGACCAGGAGAGCGGGTGAAGACGAACCGGCGCGACGCGGTCACACTGGCGCGTCTCCTGCGCGCCGGCGAGTTGACCGGCATCCAGGTTCCCGACGACGTGCACGAGGCGATGCGCGATCTGGTCCGCGCCCGCGAAGCGGCGAGCGAAGACCTCCGCAAGAAGCGTCAGCAGCTGACGTCCTTTCTCCTGCGACACG
Source organism: uncultured Rhodospirillales bacterium (assembly GCA_964584645.1). GTDB lineage: Bacteria > Pseudomonadota > Alphaproteobacteria > CAZPBH01 > CAZPBH01 > CAZPBH01. The sequence goes on from CAZPBH010000358.1 coordinate 640, forward strand.
GCCGGATCTTCACTGGCCGGAAGCGTTGGAGCGCTGCCCACATGCGCTGGCTCGCAGCCCAAAAGTTCGAGCATCCGGCCAAGAGATCGTCTTCCAGGATCACGTCGACGCCGTTCGCGATGCTGACGAGAGGCTTCGGCGCTTCGACACCCATATCGAGGAGCTCGTCCCGGCCTGGTCGATGGCGCCGCTGGTTGCGGCGTACCAGGCCATGCGAGGTGTGTCGCTTCTCGTCGCCGCCACCTTCGCCGTCGAGGTCGGAGACGTACGCCGCTTCGACAACCCACGCCAACTCATGGCATTCCTCGGGTTGGTGCCGTCAGAGCGCTCGACCGGCGACAGCGTCAAGCGTGGCGGACTGACACTCGCCGGCAATCGTCGGGCTCGGCGTGTTCTGGTCGAGGGCGCATGGAGCTACCGACATCCGGCACGCGTTACAGAGCGCATTCGTCAGCGCCTCGAGAGTCAGCCCAAGGCTGTGCGCGACATCGCCTGGAAGGCGCAAATCCGCCTGAGCAAACGGTACCGCCGGATGACGACCAGCGGCAAGAAAGCACCCGTTGTGATCGCTGCGATCGCCCGCGAGATGGCCGCTTTCCTCTGGGCCATCGGCCGCGAGGTCCAGCCGCACCAGACTGCCTGAAGGAGAACACGATGATCACAGCTGCGCTCACTGGGTCCAATACATCTTTGGCGCGGGCACCACCGGATTGGTGAGTGCCGGTTTTCATCGCGGCAGCGTGGCGACGGGACGGCCACGGTGGGGAACTCCCGTGTGCACTATGTGGCCGAGCATCAGCTCGACGCCCGACGCTAGACCGGGATGGCCCGAGACGGATTACGGAAATGCGGTAACCAACCCGCGGATAAGAGCATGATCGACCGTCGTCTTCAGGACCGTCCCGTCACCCCGCTGCCGACCACGATCTATCTATTTCCTGCGCACGGGCGCGGGTCGGAGCCGCACGACCTCGACCCTTGACGACGGTCATAAGAGTGCACTGACCCATTCGGAAGTTTCACAAGGCATTCAGGTTTTGGTAGACAGCAGGTATGGCTCGTCAAACTGTCTGCATCATCCTGCCCGAAGGCGACCGGGAGCGCCTGAAGGCCATCGCCCGCGACCGCAGCAGGCCTTTCAAGCACGTCCAGCGCGCTTCCATCATTCTCGCGTCCGACCGGGAGCCCCGAGTGCTCACGGTCGCAGAGAGCGTCGGTTGCTCGCGCCCGGCGGTCTGGCGCTGGCAGCAGCGCTACGCGGAGGAAGGCGTCAATGGCCTCTTGCGGGACAAGACCCGCAAGCCGGGCAAGCCGCCGACGCCGCCCGACGTGGTGGCCAAGGTCGTCGAAACGACCTGTCAGCGGCCGCCCCATGAAGCCACCCACTGGACCGGGCGCGCCATGGCGAAAGCGGTGGGGCTGAGTCTCACCACCGTGCAGCGTATTTGGAAAGCCTCCAAACTCGCACCCCATCGTATTCGGACCTTCAAACGCTCCAAGGACCCCGATTTTGCTGCAAAGCTGACCGACATCGTTGGCCTTTACATGGATCCGCCGGAGGCTGCGACCGTCCTGTCCATCGACGAAAAGTCCCAGATCCAGGCGCTCGACCGGACTCAGCCAGGCCTGCCAATGAAACCCGGAAAGGCAGCAACCATGACCCACGACTACAAGCGGCACGGGACGACGACGTTGTTCGCTGCCCTGGACATCGCGACCGGCAAGGTGATCGGCCAGAACATGCAGCGCCATCGCCATCAGGAGTTCATCCGCTTCCTTAACACGGTAAACCGGTCAACTCCGCCGGACCGGCCGGTTCATGTGGTATTGGACAACTACGCTACCCACAAACACCCGAAGGTACTGGCTTGGCTCAAGCGTCACCCGAACTGGACGTTCCATTTCACCCCTACCGGGGCTTCATGGCTGAATGCCGTCGAGACGGTGTTCTCCACCCTGACCCGAGTGCGCATCCGACGCGGTGTCTTTCGCAGCCTCGTCGAGCTTCAGGCCGCCCTCAACCGCTGGATCGCCGAGATCAATGAAAACCCGAAGCCCTACGTCTGGACCAAACCCGCCGAGAACATCCTCACCAAGCTCGCTCGCTGCCCTGAACCATCTGTATGGGTCAATGCACTAAGCAAGCAAGCGTCAAAATCGGT
>CAZPBH010000359.1:0-2797 GCA_964584645.1 uncultured Rhodospirillales bacterium
GCGACCTTCTCGCCCCGCCCCTGCCCGAAGATCGCCGCCGTGGTCGAGAGCATCTCGCGCATGCCGGGGCCGCCTTTCGGTCCCTCATAGCGGATGATCAGCACATCGCCATCCTGATAGGCGCCGCTCTGGACGGCCTTGAAGGCGGCCTCCTCGCCATCGAAGCAGCGGGCCGGGCCGGTGAAGCGGCTGGTGGCGACGCCTGCGACCTTCACGATGGCCCCTTCGGGTGCAAGATTGCCCTTCAGACCCACGACACCGCCGGTTGGCTTGATGGGTGTCGAGATACGCCGCACCACCTCCTGGCCCTCGGGATAGGTCACATCAGCCAGGTTTTCGGCGAGCGTCTGGCCGGTGACGGTCAGGCAGTCGCCGTGCAGATAGCCGCCGTCGAGCAACTCCTTCAGGACGACGGACACCCCGCCGATCTCGAACATGTCCTTGGCCACGAACCGGCCACCCGGCTTCATGTCGGCGATCAGCGGCGTGGACCGGAAGATGTCGGTCACAGCGAAGAGATCAAAATCGATGCCGACCTCATGGGCAATCGCCGGCAGATGGAGGGCAGCGTTGGTCGACCCCCCCGTGGCCGCCACGACCCGCGCGGCGTTCTCCAGAGCCTTCCGGGTCACGATATCGCGCGGCCGGATGCCCTTGCGCAGACATGCCATGACCGCCTCGCCCGAGGCTTTCGCGTACTCGTCGCGGGTCTCGTAAGGTGCCGGTGCCCCTGCCGATCCGGGCAGGGCCAGCCCCATCGCCTCGGAGACGCAGGCCATGGTGTTCGCCGTGAACTGGCCGCCGCAGGACCCGGCCGAGGGGCAGGCGACGCATTCCAGCTCATGCAGGTCGTCGTCGGAAAAATTGCCAGCGGCGTGCTGACCCACAGCCTCGAAGACATCGACGACGGTGACATCCTTGCCGCGAAACCGTCCGGGCAGGATCGAGCCGCCATACATGAAGACCGCCGGCACGTTCAGGCGGACCATCGCCATCATCATGCCGGGCAGGCTCTTGTCGCAGCCCGCGAGCCCGACCAGCGCATCATAGCCATGGCCGCGTATGGTCAGCTCGACCGAATCGGCGATGGCCTCGCGCGAGGGCAGCGAGCTGTACATGCCCGCATGGCCCATGGCGATACCATCGGTCACGGTGATCGTCGTGAACTCGCGCGGCGTGCCGTCACCGGCATTCACCCCCACCTTCACCGCCTTGGCCTGACGCGAGAGCGCGATATTGCAGGGTGCAGCCTCGTTCCAGCAGGTCGCGACCCCGACCAGCGGGCGGTTGATCTCTTCCTCCGTCAGCCCCATCGCGTAGAGATAGCTGCGATGCGGTGCGCGCTCCGGGCCGATGGTGACATGGCGGCTGGGCAGCTTCGACTTGTCCCAGGCGGATTTCTGATCGGTCATGACGGGGTTCCGATGAAAGAGGAAAGACGTGCCGGCAATCTAGGCCATGGCGGGCCAAACCGCCAAGACGTCAGCGGCTCAACTCAGCCAGACCGGGCCGGAAGCCGCATCGGTGATGGCCCGGCGCAGTCCCGTCGGATCGGCGATGGGGGGAAAGCGGATACCTCCGGTCCCGGTGCCGCGGATCACGACCCGGCCATAGCCCAGCATCCGGCCCAGCGGTCCCTGTTCGAGTTCGGTGCCCTCGATCCGGTCCACATCGAGGCTCTCAACCCGCCGGGAAAGCACACCACGCTTGTAGATGATGCGTTCGTTGGTCACGCCGATCTCGGTGGCGAACTTGATGGCCATGAGCTTGGCGTAGCGCCACAGACCGAAAAGCGCCAGCGCACCGCCGATCAGGTAATTGAGCTGTCCGAAGCGGCCGAGCGGGGCGATCACCCCAGCGGTCATGAACTGCCCCAGCGCGGCCGGTGCCTGTTCAATGCAGAACCAGAGCCCCAGAAAGGCGAGACCCACCCAGAGGAACGCGCCTGCGGTATAGCTCCAGTGGAACTGCGCCAGATAGATCAGGCGCTCGCGCTCGCTCATGCTGTTGCGGATATAGCTCATCGCCCGGCTGCCCTGCCCTTTCCAGCATCGAAGGGGGAAAGCCGCACCGCGTCAAGCCATCACGGCCGGGATCAGCCGCCGCCGAGTACCGCGAGCGCCCGCTCCAGCTTCGCCTGACGGTCGGCCGCTTCGTCGCGCTTTTCCCGTTGCTCGGCCACGACCTCTTCCGGTGCGCGGCTGAGGAAGTTCGCGTTGCCGAGCTTCGCTTCCAGCTTGGCGACCTCCGCAGCCGCCTTGTCGATGGCCTTGGCCAGACGCGCCCGCTCGGCCTCGATATCGATGATGCCAGCCAGCGGCAGCAGGATTTCCCCATCGCCGACCGGGGTGCGCACCGTGCCGGGCACCGCCATCCCCTGATCCGCCCCCTCGCCGGCCGGCTCCAGAGCGCTCAGCCGGGCAAGGCGTCGGATCAGGGCGGCCTGCGCCTGCAGGGTGGCGCCAAGCCCGGCGCCGATCACGCGCGCGGGTATCTCCGCGCCCGGCGGCACGTTGAGGTCGGCGCGTACGGTCCGGATGGCGCTGATGGCCTCGATCAGGGTCTCAACCGAGATGACCGCTGCATCGTCGATCGCCCAGCCAGCGGGCTCGGGCCATGACGTCGTCGCTACGGCGCCCTCGATCAGGTCCAGCTTTTCGGCCAGCTCCTCGGTGAGGAAGGGCATGAAGGGGTGCAGCAGGATCAGGATGCGTCCCAGAACCCAGCTCGTCACGGCGCGCGTCTCGGCCTGAACCTCGCCCGTGCCCTCCTGAAACAGGGTCTTGGCAAATTCCAG
>CAZPBH010000360.1:0-2786 GCA_964584645.1 uncultured Rhodospirillales bacterium
CAGATTGCGCGCCGACACCATCGGGGTGCATTAGGACCATTGCCACCGCCAATGCGCAAGGGCCTGCTGCGATGGCGCGTGATGAGGTGGGGCGTCAGGCCGGCTGGGGCTTCCGCCGACGGTCGCCCCGTCGTCGATCGACGGCCGGATCATCAAAGGCCGGATCATCGTGATGCCGCCGATCTGATGCCGACCGGCAGAGCGACCCGTCGATGCCGTCGAGCAGGTCGCGGATCTCGTCGTCGAGAACACGACGCTGGCGGTCGGTTTCGTTCAGCAGACGCAACATCGACGGGCTGGGCGTTCCCTGTTCGGCCAGGGATCGTACGGTCAGGGTCAGATAGGCCCGACTCGTTCCCTTGGGTCCGGCGGCGCGGGCGATCATCAGGGCACGCTGGTCGAGGTCCAGATCGTCCCCGTGATAAAGATGGCTGCTGGTATCCGCCACACAGGTCAGGGCCCGGCGCTGGCTGCCATCGCGCAGCATGACCGGCAGATAGCGAAACACGTAGATCGGCATGCCGAGGGGCATTTCACGATCTGCGAAAGCATGGACGGCCGGCCTCGGCGCGTCCCACTTCAAGGACCGCCCCCTGAACGCGCGCCTCCACATTGGGAAGATCGGTGCGGTGATCGATGCCGAGCGTGAGGCCCGGTCGCCGCTTCGAGCCCCGATAGGCACAGTCCTCGCAGATGAAGCCGCGGCGATACCCGTCGAGCGAGGCGATCCGCATCCGGTCGACCGGATGGTGGGGGCGCCAGATCAGGGAGCCATAGCCGAAAAACCGGATGACCTGATCGCGCGCGACGTCCTCGGCCACGGCTTCGGCCTCGTCGCGGGGCAAGCCGTAGAGCCGCGAAAGGCTCTCGAGCAGGGCGACCTGCTCCCAATAGCCGAGCTGGGGTCGCTCGTTCGAGCGCCCGCGATCATATCTCCCAGCGTCGCCGTCCGGCATCGTCTTCCCACCCCTCGCACAATCGACCGGCTAGCTCGTGTCCCCGAATGTATTGGACAGGGCCACCCTCTGCGCCAATCTATCGGCCGCAGGTAAAGCAAATCATAAACACACGACCATCTGTGCCCCTGTGGCCCCGAGGGGCCTACAAGTGCTCGTCAACCACGTTCAGAAAGCAGGGCGATGGACCTGAAGGACCATATTCGTGCCATTCCCGACCATCCCAAGCCGGGGATCCTGTTCTACGACATTTCGACCCTGCTGCGGCATGGGCCCGCCTGGCGGGAGACGGTTAAACGTCTTCGGGCGGCGATCGAGCCCTATCGGCCCGAGCTGCTGGCCGGCATCGAATCGCGCGGCTTTCCCGTCGTGGCGGCCCTCGCTCACGAGCTGGGCTGCGGGTTCACCATGATCCGCAAGCAGGGCAAGCTCCCAGGGCCGACAAGGCGGCACAGCTATCTGCTGGAATACGGCACCGATACGGTCGAGGTGCAGGAAGACACCCTTGAGGCCGGTCGGCGGGTCGTCATTGTCGATGACCTGCTGGCGACCGGCGGCACCATGGAGGCCGCGCTTCACCTGATGCGCGAGCTGGGGGCCGAGGTGCCGGCCGCCGCCTTCATCATCGAGCTGAGCTTTCTTGGCGGCCGCACGCGGCTGGCCCGCCATGGCCTCGGTATCCATGCGCTGATGAGCTACGACGACTGAACCGCTCCGTCCCTCTGCAAATCGATATCGATCCGGGGGTCATGCGGTTCTTTCCTTGCCGCCTCGGGTCGCAAAAGGGGGAGCGTTAACGCTCCCCTTTTCTGGCTGATGATTTCAGCTTCCGACCGACGGCTTTCGGCCGGAGTGACCCGGATTATTTCTTGCCGCCAGCCTCGGCCGGCTTGCTGGTCTTCTTGGCCTCGGCAGCGTAGATGTGCAGGGGTTTCGAGCGCCCCTCGGCCGCCTCCAGATTGACCACGACCTCCTCGATCCCCTCTTCGCCGGGGATCTCGTACATCGCGCCGAGCAGGATGCTCTCGAGGATCGACCGCAGGCCGCGCGCCCCTGTCTTGCGCTCGATCGCGCGCCGGGCAATGGCCTGCAGCGCTTCCTCCTGAAAGTTCAGCTTGACGTTTTCCATCTCGAACAGCGTGCGATACTGCTTCACAAGCGCGTTCTTCGGCGTGGTCAGGATCTCGATCAGGGCCGCTTCATCGAGATCGCCCAGCGTGGCAACGACCGGAAGCCGTCCGATGAATTCCGGGATAAGGCCGAACTTCAGCAGATCCTCGGACTCCAGCTCCCTCAGGATTTCGCCGACCTTGCGCTCTTCCGGTCCACGCACATCGGCGCCGAACCCGACAGCCGAGCCGCGCATCCGTTCGGCGATGATCTTCTCCAGCCCCGCAAAGGCGCCGCCGCAGATGAACAGGATGTTGGAGGTATCGACCTGCAGGAACTCCTGCTGCGGATGCTTGCGTCCACCCTGGGGCGGGACGCTGGCCACGGTGCCTTCCATCAGCTTGAGCAAAGCCTGCTGCACGCCCTCGCCCGAGACATCGCGGGTGATCGAGGGGTTTTCGGCCTTGCGGGTGATCTTGTCGATCTCGTCGATATAGACGATGCCCTGCTGCGCCTTCTCGACATTGTAATCGGAGGCCTGGAGCAGTTTGAGGATGATGTTTTCGACATCCTCACCGACATAGCCCGCCTCGGTCAGAGTGGTGGCATCGGCCATCGTCCACGGCACGTTGAGCGTGCGCGCCAGAGTCTGGGCGAGCAGGGTCTTGCCCGTCCCGGTGGGGCCGACCAGCAGGATGTTGGACTTGGCGAGTTCGACAT
>CAZPBH010000361.1:0-2783 GCA_964584645.1 uncultured Rhodospirillales bacterium
ACGATGGCGCGGTGTGAGCGCAAAGGCACCAGCGACGTTGCGCGCCCGCCCCTCGCGCGATTTGCCGGCCTGCGAGGGGGTGGACCTGGTACGGCGCAGCAAATCAGGCTTCACCGGCACATTGCTGCGCTGCGCCAGCGCGCGGGCCAGCTCGGCCGACTGGTTGTAGCGCCGCATCAGAAGCCGGTTGGGATGCAGCGGCACCGGGGCGATCAGATCGGTCTCGGCCAGCAGGGCCGCGCCGGCGCGTTCCAGCCAGCCCGCCAGCATCGGGGCAAGGTCCAGCCGGTCACCATGCTTGAAGGCCAGAACCAGCCGCCGGGCCGTCCCGCCATAGGCCGTGGCCGAGCGATGGCGCACCAGCGGCAAGGGCTCGACGAGGCAGCCGCCACACATCGCTTCTTCGGGCTTCATCAGGTCGAGATAGGGCGGCAGGGGCAGCCCGCAGGCGACGCACATCGGATCGCCGATGAACCCGATCTCCCCCCAGCAGGCCGCGCAGAGCCCGTCGGTGCGGTCGACCACGACGCCACAGGCACCGCAACGCGGGGGCAGCACGAAATCCACCAGATGGCCGAGCAGCGCGCGCGCCCGGCGCGGCCAGTCTCGTTCAGGGGCGGAAAGGGCGGTCATGTCCCTATCAGCGCGCACCCCACCCCCGCCTGTCAAGGAGGCGCGCCCGGCCCCATCTCCGCTTCATGGTGGATCCCCTTCCCCTGCCCGGTGAACGCCAGACGGTGCCCGAGCATGTCCAGCCCTTTGATCGCAATCTGTTGCGGCGGCGGCGTTCACGCGCGCTGCGGACCATCGACGCGCACCGCTTCCTGTTCGACCACGCCGCTGACGGGCTGATCGACCGGCTGGACGATGTCGCCCGCAGCTTTCCCAACGTGCTCGATCTCGGCTGCGGGCCGGGCACGCTGACAGAACGGCTCAGGCAGCGCGCCGGCATCGAGATGGTCCTCGCCAGCGATCTGAGCGCTGGTGCAGCGCGTCGCGCCGGGCCGCCCGCCTTTGTCGCCGATGAGGAATTCCTGCCGCTGGAAGCGGGCCAGCTCGATCTGGTGGTGAGCAATCTGGTGTTGCAGTTCACCAATGATCTGCCGGGGGCGCTGGTGCAGATCCGCCGGGCGCTGAAGCCGGACGGGTTCTTTCTGGCCTGTCTGGTCGGGGGGACGAGCCTGCAGGCCCTCAGGCTGTGCCTGATGGAGGCCGAGGAGCGGGTGATGGGCGGGATCAGCCCGCGGGTTGCGCCCTTCGTCGATGTACGGGATGCGGGCAGCCTGCTGCAACGGGCCGGCTTCGCGCTGCCGGTCGTCGATGTCGAACATGTGAAACTGACCTACGCGCACATCCTTGCGCTGATGGCGGACCTCAGGGGGTTCGGGGCAACGAATATCCTCCATGACCGGGTGCGACGGTTCACCCCACGCTCGGTATTTGCCGAGGCCGGTCGGCTCTATGCCGAACGCTTCGCCGATTCCGAAGGACGGCTGGAAGCCGGGATCGACCTTCTCTACCTCGCCGGCTGGGCGCCGGCCGCCAGCCAGCAGCAGCCGATGCGGCCCGGCACCGCACAGCACCGGCTTGCCGATGCGCTCAACACGCGCGAGCTCGGGCCTCATGGTCTCGATATCGAGGAGGAGCGGTAAGCCAACCCCGCTGGACGCCGGCCTTGCAGCAGGTCTAGGATGACCGCCTTGCAAGGATCACAGAAGCAAGAAACACGATCAGGGAGCGATCCGACCATGTCCGCCACCAGCCAGCATCCAAGGGACCTGCCGGCTCACGATCTGCGTGTCACCCCCATTGCGTGCCTGCGCGACAACTATGCCTATCTGATCGAGGATCGGGAAACCGGGACGGTCGGTGTCGTCGATCCCAGCGAGGCGAAGCCGGTTCTGGATGTGCTGGACGCAAGGGGCCTCAGGCTCAGCCACATTTTCAACACCCATCACCATCCCGACCATATCGGCGGCAATGCGGGCCTGCTGGCGGCCCATGACTGCATGGTCATCGCGCCGCGCGCCAATGCCGAGCAGATCGACCCGATCGACCATCCGGTCGGCGACGAGGACCAGTTTCATTTCGGCCATCAGGGCGTGCATGTGATCGCCGTGCCCGGCCATACCGCAGGCCATGTCGCCTTCTGGTTTCCCGATGCGGATGCGGTCTTCACCGGCGACACGCTGTTCAGCCTCGGTTGCGGTCGCCTGTTCGAGGGCACGCCCGACCAGATGTGGCACTCCATGCTGAAACTGCGGAAGCTGCCTGCCGGAACGCACGTCTATTGCGGCCATGAATACACCCAGGCCAATGCCCGCTTTGCCGAGACGATCGAGCCCGAGAACGAGGCGCTGAGCACCCGTGCGCGGGAGGTCGATGCGCTGCGGGCCGAGGGCCGGCCGACCATCCCCTCCACCATCTGGCTGGAAGCGCGCACCAACCCCTTCCTGCGCGCCGACCGGCCGGAACTGGCCGCCGCCCTCGGCATGAGCGAGGCCGAGCCGGTGACCATCTTTGCCGAGATCCGGAGCCGCAAGGACAAGTTCTAGGGCGTGACCCCAGCCATGAAACTCTACACCTCGCCCGGTTCACCCTATGGCCGGAAGGTGGTGATGTGCCTGATCGAGGCCGGTCTTGACGACCGGGTCGAGCTTGTCACCACCGACCCGCTGGGCAATGAGGCTTTTGCCCGTCTCAACCCGCTCGGCAAGATACCGGCACTCGATCTGGGCAACGGCACCATCCTGCCGGACAGCAAGATCATCTGCGATTATCTG
>CAZPBH010000362.1:0-2778 GCA_964584645.1 uncultured Rhodospirillales bacterium
GTGGGCGAGCATCGCCGTGACGGCAGCCTCGTCAATCTGGCCCGACGCCGCCAGCTGCCCGCCCCCATCCATGGCGATGCCGCGCCTCCGGCGCATCAGATCGTCGATCAGCGCGTTGCCCGGCCCGGTGTCGAAGGCGATCAGCGCCTCATCGCGGCCGATGAAGGTGAGATTGCCCACCCCGCCAAGGTTCAGGATCGCCAGCGGCCGCTCCAGCCCCGAGGCGAGGGCACGATGAAAGAGTGGCGCGAAGGGTGCGCCCTGCCCGCCCGCCTCGATATCCGCCCGGCGGAAGTCGAACACCAACGGCAGGCCGAGCCGATCCGCCAGCGCCTGCCCGTCGCCCAGCTGGAAGCTCAGCCTTCGTGCCGGATCGTGCAGCACGGTCTGGCCGTGCAGGCCGATGATGTCGATCTCCTCCCGTCCCAGATGCTCCCGCGCCATGAAGGTCGTGATCGCCTCGCCATAGGCCGCCGTCAGCCGGGCGATCAGCGGGCCATCGGAAGGGCCGGGGGCACGGCCAAGATGCGCGCGCAGCTCCTCGCGCAGCGCCGTATCATAGGGGATCATCAGGCCGCTGAGCGGGCGCAGCAGGCCCAGCCCGTCGGTTTCGATCAGCGCCAGATCGATGCCGTCCAGCGAGGTGCCGCTCATCAGCCCCAGCGCACGCAGCACATGGCCGGGCGCGGCGGCACCGGCGGTACTTGCCGTCGACGGGTGATCCATGCTAGGCGCCAAGGCCGGCCGGGGGCGGACCCGGCTGTGTTTCATCCGGCATCCGATGGCTCGACCCATGACCGCCCTGCGCTCGGACTTCCTGCGCGTGCTTCAGACGCGCGGCTTCATTCATGATTGCACGGACCTCGATGGTCTGGATGCGGCCTGTGCGGCCGGAACGATCTCCGGCTATATCGGATTCGATGCCACCGCATCCAGCCTGCATGTGGGCTCCCTGCTGCCGATCATGATGCTGCGCTGGTTGCAGCAGACCGGCCACCGGCCGATCGTCCTGCTGGGCGGGGGCACCACACGGATCGGCGATCCGAGCGGGAAGGACACCTCGCGCCAGTTGCTGACCGATACGGTGATAGAGGCCAACATCCAGGGGATCCGGCGCAATTTCGAGCCGTTCCTGACCTTCGGCCGCGGCCGCACCGACGCGCTTCTGGTCAACAATGCCGACTGGCTGGACGATCTGCCCTACATCCCGTTCCTGCGCGATGTCGGCCGGCATTTCACCCTGAACCGGATGCTGAGCTTCGATTCCGTCCGCTTGCGGCTGGAGCGGGAGCAGCCGCTGACCTTCCTTGAATTCAACTACATGATCCTGCAGGCCTATGACTTCGTGACCCTGTCGCGGCGCTATGGCTGCGTGCTGCAGATGGGCGGCTCGGACCAGTGGGGAAACATCGTCAACGGGGTTGAACTCAGCCGGCGCATGCGGGCGGGCGAGGCGGCCGAGCGTGCGAGCGGCCCGCCCGAGCTGTTTGGCCTGACAACCCCGCTTCTGACGACTGCCACCGGGGCCAAGATGGGCAAGACGGCCGACGGTGCGGTCTGGCTCGATGCGGCCCAGTGCAGCCCCTACGACTATTATCAGTATTGGCGGAATTGCGACGATGCCGATGTCGGGCGCTTCCTGCGCCTGTTCACCGAGCTGCCGCTGGATGAGGTCGCGCGGCTGGAAGCGCTGGAAGGTCGGGAGATCAACGAGGCCAAGAAGGTGCTGGCCGAACAGGCCACCGCCATGCTGCACGGCACGAAGGCGGCGCGCGAGGCGGCCGATACGGCCCGCACGACCTTCGAGGCCGGGGGCTCGGCCGCGGGCCTGCCGACCGTGGCGCTGAGCCCGGCCGAACTCGCCGCCGGGGCCGATCTGCTCGGCCTGTTCGTGCAGGCGGGGCTCTGTGCTTCGAAGGGGGAGGTGCGCCGGCTGATCAAGGGCGGGGGCGCACGGCTGAATGACGTGCCGATCACAGACGCGGACGCACGCCTCAAGGCCGGCGATCTCGGCAAGGACGGCACGGCGAAGCTCTCCGCCGGCAAGAAGCATCATGCGCTGGTTAAGTTGGCAGGGTGACATAGGGGCCAGCCCAAGTCAATGCGTTGGCGACGCTGGCAGCCCTAGCTCACAAAAGAACATGGCCTCACCCCAGGGGCAAGGCCCGGGCTGCTTTTGCAGCCCCAAAACAAAAAAGACTGCCTTTGCAGCCCCACTCACAAAAGAACATGGCCTCACCCCAGGGGCAAGGCCATGCTTCAGGCGGGCCGCCGCTAGCCTGACGACGCGCCGCCCCCGAGGGGACCGGCCACGCCCGGCCGCCGCTGCCCCGTGTCACAGCACGGGGCGCTTCAGCTAGACCCGCAAGTCGATATAGCTGCCACGGGGCGCATCACGATAGTAACCAGCCCCGTGGGACTTCGGATCGGGCATCCCCCGCGTTGCCGCCTTCTGCTCCGTCTGGGGCACGGCCACACGGGTCTGCGGCGCGCTCTGCGGCGCCGAAGCCTCGCGAAACATGGCCGGGTCACGTGCACGCAACTCGTGCTGCACGCGCGGCGATTGCTGGCTCTCACCAAACAGCGCCGACCCAGGCGTATGAGGAGCACCGACGTTCATCGAAGGGGATTTTCCCGATCCTCAGCCAAGTTTCAGATTACGCCCCGACCCCTGAAGAAAGCGTTAAGGCGGGAAGCGAATCAGTCGCCCTCGAATGGCGGCGGAAGGCTTATCCCTCTGAGGCCGGTCTCTCAAGATGTGGTGTCTGAGGGTTGTCA
>CAZPBH010000363.1:0-477 GCA_964584645.1 uncultured Rhodospirillales bacterium
GCCGAACAGACCAATCTGCTGGCCCTGAACGCCACCATCGAGGCGGCGCGCGCCGGGGATGCCGGCAAGGGCTTTGCCGTCGTTGCCAGCGAGGTCAAGGCGCTGGCCCAGCAGACCGCGAGCGCGACCGAGACCATCGGCGAGGAGATCCGGCAGATCCAGGGGACCACGGCGGCCACGGTGGAAGCCATCGACGAGATCACCCAGCGCATCACCCGGATGTCCGAAATCTCGCAGGCCATCGCGGCGGCGGTGGAGGAACAGGACGCCTCGACCGCCGAGATCGCCCGCAATGTCCATCAGGCGGCCACCGGCACGGGCGAGGTCAGCGCCAGCATCGGCGGTGTCAGCGAGGCCGCGCAATCGACCGGCGCGTCGGCCACAGAGGTACAGAACGTGGCCGAGGACCTGCACTCCCGGGCGGGCGCGGTGCGCCGTGTGGTCGAGGACTTCCTGCGCGATGTGAAAGCCGCGTGA
>CAZPBH010000363.1:487-2774 GCA_964584645.1 uncultured Rhodospirillales bacterium
GGGACCTTGTCCTTGTAGAGGCACAGATCGCGTACCGGGCAGGTCGGGCAGGCGGGCTTGCGCGCCTTGCAGACATAGCGCCCGTGCAGGATCAGCCAGTGATGCGCGTGCTGCAGATAGGGCTTCGGCACGCGCTTCATCAGCTCCAGCTCCACCGCCAGCACATCCTTGCCCGGCGCCAGACCGGTGCGGTTGCCGACCCGGAAGATGTGCGTGTCGACCGCGATGGTGGGCGCACCAAAGGCAATGTTCATCACGACATTGGCGGTCTTGCGGCCCACCCCCGGCAGCGCCTGCAGGGCGGCATGGTCGGCCGGCACCTCGCCGCCATGCTTCTCGACCAGCAGGCGCGACAGCTCATGGACGTTCTTCGCCTTGGCGTTGAACAGGCCGATTGTGCGGATCTGCTCCCGGATCCGGTCCTCGCCCAGCGCCACCATCGCAGCCGGTGTGTCGGCCAGCGGAAAAAGCCGCGCGGTGGCCTTGTTCACACCTTCATCGGTGGCCTGCGCGCTCAGCACCACCGCGACCAGCAGCGTGTAAGGGTCGCGATAGACCAGATCGCTCTTCGGCGCAGGGTTGGCCGCCTGCAGCCGCGCGAAGAAGGTCGCGATGTCGGCGCGTTTCATCTTGCGCGGGCGCTTCGGCGCGGCGGGTGTCGGGGTCGGCATCGGGAGCGTTCGGGCGGGTGCGGCGTTCGGTTCGCGCGGTCGGTCTTTGACCGGCGCGCCCCGCGGTCAATATGCTGTGCTCATGACGGATGCAAGCCTGTCCCTGCCTTCCGGCAGCTTCACCCCCCGTGTGCTCTCGGCCGACGAGGTGGTGCGCGAGCGTGGCGAGGCGCTGTTCTTTGACGCCTGTCTCTACCCCCACAACGCGCTCAGCCCGCGGGGCTTCGCGATCCTGATGGCGGTGATCGGCGGGATGGCGGCGGTGCTGGGCCTGCTGTTCCTGAGCCTCGGCGCCTGGCCCGTCTTCGGCTTTCTGGGTGTCGATATCCTGCTGGTCTGGCTGGCCTTCCGGACCGCCTATCGCCGCTCGAAGATGTGGGAGGCCGTGCGCCTCGAACGCGGCCGGCTGGTGGTGGAACGGCACTGGCCCGGACGGCCGGCCCGGCTGTGGGAGCTGGAGCCGGCCTGGCTGAAGGCTCGGGTCGATCGTCCCTATGCGCATGATTCGAAAATCGTGCTTTCCAGCCATGGCAAGGCGCTGGCCATCGGGCATTTCCTGAGCCCGGCCGAAAAACTGGCCTTCGTGGAGGCCCTAAATATCGCGCTTGATCGCTGGCGGCGCCCAGATGTTGAAGCGGATGTGGCGTGCGAGTCACAATAGAACGTGCTGTGAAAATCCTGTTTGACAGTGTGAGTCGGGCTCGATTCTAGTCGTCATCCTGCACGGCGCCTGAAGACGCCGGAAGAACAGGTGACGTTCGTTGCCTTTAGGACACATGAACGGGCACGGAACAGGGAGCACGGCAAGCATGGCTTTCGCATTCGAGGGAACGGAAGACGAGCGCGTGAGGGTCGAACGGCCGCCAAAGACGGGGCAGGTTCGGCTCGGCATCGCGGCGAGCCGGATCGGGCCGATTGAGGTGGGGGTGATGGAGGGGCGTCTGATCTGGCTGCGCCCCAGCCACCCCTTTCTGCCGAAGCGCGGGCGCAGCCTCGGCGACGCCTTCCCCGGCCTCGGGATCGAGCGGGATGATGCCGGCATCGCCCCGATAGCGGCGCGCGCGCTCGCCTATGCGGCCGGCACGTTGGACCTGCCGCCGCCGCTGACCCTGTTCGGCACGGCCTTTGAGGGCGAGATCTGGCGCGCGCTGATGGACATTCCGCTGGGCGCGCGGGTCAGCTATGGCGAGCTCGCCAACGCACTCGGCCGGCCGCGTGCCGCCCGCGCCGCAGGGCGGGCCTGCGGGCGCAACCCGATCGCGCTGGTCGTGCCCTGCCACCGGGTCGTCGCGGCCGACGGATTGCTCGGCGGCTATGCCTGGGGGCTGACGATCAAGCAGATCCTGCTCGATCTGGAAGGCCACAAGGCCGATCAGGCAAGCGCCATCGCCGCCACACCCGCCCCCCTTCAGGCGACCCCTCGGGACGGCCTCTCCAGCCCCAGCACGTCGCGCATCGTGTAGAACCCCGGGGGGCGGTCCGCGAGCCAGAGCGCGGCCCGCACCGCGCCATGGGCGAAGATCATCCGGTCGCCGGCCTTGTGGCTGAACTCCAGCCTTTCGCCCGGGCCGGCCAGATAGACGGTATGGTCGCCCGGCACATCGCCGCCGCGCAGG
>CAZPBH010000364.1:0-2768 GCA_964584645.1 uncultured Rhodospirillales bacterium
GCTCGAACAGGCCGCAGGTGTTGGGGTTGGTGATCATGATGCCGGCCAGATCGTCGCCGAGGCGCGCCTCGACCGCCGCCGCGTCGATCCGCCCGTCCGCCGCCGCCGGCAGGGCATCAACCGTGAACCCCAGCGATGCCGCCGTAGCGGGATTGGTGCCATGGGCGCTGTCGGGCACCAGCACACGCCGGCGCCGGTCGGCCTCGCCCGTATCGCGCCAGGCCGCCTTGATCGCGGCCATGCCGCAGAATTCGCCATGCGCGCCGGCGCCGGGCGAAAGCGCGATGCCGGGCATCCCGGTCAGGGTCGTGAGCCAGTCGCCGAGTTCGGCCATCACCTCCAGCGCCCCCCTGGCGGTCGAGGTCGGCTGCAGCGGATGGGCACGCGCGAAGCCCGGTTTGCGGGCGACCGCCTCGTTCAGGCGCGGGTTGTGCTTCATCGTGCACGATCCCAGCGGAAACAGGCCCTTGTCGATGGCGTAATTGCGGGCCGAGAGCCGGGTAAAGTGGCGCACCGTCTCGGGCTCGCTCAGGCCCGGCAGGTTGAGGCTGGTGCGCGGCGTGAGCGGGCCGAGCTTCGGTGTCAGCCCGTCGGGCTCGGGCAGGTCGACGCCGGTGCGGCCTTCGCCAGCCTGCTCGAAGATCAGGGGCTCGTCATGGTCCAGCCCACGATGGCCCGAGATGGTGGTCTGCAGATCGTCGATCTCGTCGAGATTGACGGCGACGGGGCGGGTGCGGCGACCCTGATCGTTCATCGGCATGCGGCCTCCAGGCTCCGGGCGAGCTGTTCAATGGCGTCATCGTCGGTCAGTTCGGTCGCGGCAACGAGCAGCAGATCGCCGAGATCCGGGCGTTCCGGCAGCAACCGGCCAAGCGGCACGCCGGCCAGCACGCCCTCACGCGCGCAGGCCTCGACCACCTCCGTGGCCGGCTTCGGCAGGCGCAGGGTGAACTCGTTGAAATAGCCCTCATTGAGCACCTCGACACCGGCGATGTCGGCGAGACGACGGGCGGTCTTCTGGGCTGCCTCATGGTTCAGGCGGGCCAGCTGCATCAGGCCGGCCCCACCCAGCAGCGTCAGGTGCACGTTGAACGCCAGCGCGCACAGGCCGGCATTGGTGCAGATGTTGCTGGTCGCCTTTTCCCGGCGGATATGCTGTTCGCGGGTGGAGAGGGTCAGCACATAGCCGCGTCGGCCCTCGGCATCGGTCGTCTCGCCGCAAAGCCGGCCGGGCAGCTGGCGCAGATGCGCCTCACGCGCGGCAAACAGCCCGACATGCGGACCCCCGAAACCGGTCGCGACGCCAAGGGACTGGCCTTCGGCCACAACGATATCGGCCCCCATCTCGCCAGGCGGCGGCAGCAGGCCGAGCGAAACGATCTCGGTCACCACCGCAATAAGCAGGGCGCCTTTGGCATGCGCCGCCTCGGCGATCCGGCTCAGATCGCGCGGATTGCCGAACAGGTCGGGGCTCTGGACGACAACGCAGGCGGTCGCCTCGTCGATCAGCTCGATCAGCGCATCGGCATCGTCGGCGGGCCGGGTGGGTGTGGAGACGATCTCTGCGCCCGTCAGGTCGGCATGGGTGCCGACCACAGCGGCGTAATGGGGGTGCAGATTGCCGGAGATGACCGAGCGGTTGCGGCGGGTCACCCGGGCTGCCATCGCCACGGCCTCCGCGCAGGCGGTCGAGCCGTCATACATCGAGGCGTTGGCGACCTCCATCCCGGTCAGCTCGGCGACCTGGGTCTGGAATTCGAACAGGCTCTGCAGCGTGCCCTGCGCGACCTCGGGCTGATAGGGGGTGTAGGTCGTCAGGAATTCGCCGCGCTGGATGATGTGATCGACGCTGGCCGGGACGTGGTGGCTGTAGACCCCTGCACCCAGAAAGCTCGGCACCTGGCCCGGTGCCATCACCTTCTGCGCCAGCGCCTCCATATGGCGGTCGACCGCCATTTCCGGGCGATGCAGCGGCAGGCCGGCGATGGGCTCGTGGCCCAGCACATCGGCTGGCACATCGGCGAAGAGGGCATCGATATCGCCGGCGCCGATCCGGGCCAGCATCGAGCGACGGTCATCCTGGGTGAGGGGAAGATAACGCATGATGGCGGCTCAGCCCTCCCCGTCCACAAAGGCCTTGTAGGCGTCGGCATCCATCAGCCCCTCCAGCTGGGCGGGATCGGCGATCTTCAGCCTGAAGAACCAGCCCTCGCTCTCGGCCGCGCTGTTGACGAGGCTCGGATCGCCATTCAGCGCCTCATTCGCCTCGGTCACCTCGCCCGCCACGGGCGCATAGACATCGGAGGCCGCCTTGACGCTCTCGACGATGGCCGCCTCGCCATTCTGGCTCAGCGCCCGGCCGGCGGAGGGCAATTCCACATAAACGACATCGCCCAGCTGGCCCTGAGCATGATCGGTGATACCGACCGTGCCGATATCGCCGTCAACCTCGATCCATTCATGCTCTTTCGTGAACAGGCGTCGGCTCATGACAACTCACCTCGTGGCGATTTCGGAAGGGGTCGGTGGTAACGGGTCTCAACGAAGGGCATCTTCACGATCTGGCCGGCGACATGGCCGCCGCGCACGGCGATGCGCACCTGCAGATCGATCCTGGCGCGCTCGGCCTGGACGTACCCCATCGCGATCGGTCCCTTGAGGATGGGTGAATAGCCGCCGCTGGTGACCTCGCCGATCGGGTTGCCGTCCTCATCCTCGATGGTCGCACCGGCGCGCACCGGCCGGGCGCCGAGAATCTCGATGCCCAC
>CAZPBH010000365.1:0-2744 GCA_964584645.1 uncultured Rhodospirillales bacterium
GGCCTCGTCGCGCTCGCCCTCGCCGATGACGACACGGCCTTCGATATAGAGGCTGTTGAGGGCCTGGCGCATCGCATCGACCGCCGCCTGATCGGCTGCCTTCTCATCGCCCCGGCCCATCAGCAGCGAGGCCGAGAGAGCGGCCGCCTCGGTCACACGGACGGCTTCCAGCGCCAGGTTGCGGTCCATGTGGACGGTCTGGGTCAGTTCGTTCATCGGGGCTCTCGCCTCCCTCCTAAGCGTCGCAACTTTGCGGGGTCAGAAACTTTCGATGCGCAGGATGCGCGGTGGCTCGACGATGCTGGCAAGGTGATCGAGATCGGCGCGCACCGCCCCCATCGCCGCCTCGGTGGTCTCATGGGTCGTCATCACCACCGGCACGGCCTGTCCCGGATCGCGCGCCCGCTGCAGCAGCGATTCGAGGCTGACGTCATGGGCCTTCAGGACGGCCGCGATCTCGGCAATCACGCCGGGCTGATCGCGCACCATCAGCCGCAGATAGAAGGCCCCTGTGCGCGCTTCCGGGGCTACCGGACGAGCCTGACCCAGCTCCGCCACCTTGCGCCCGAAAGGCGGGGCGGTACGGCCGGACGCAATGTCCACGATATCGGCCACGACCGCCGATGCTGTCGGACCCGCCCCGGCCCCGCGGCCGATCATCACCAGCCGGTCGACGAAATCGCCCTCGGCCACGACGGCGTTGAACACATCCTCGACCTGGCCAAGCGGGGCCGAGCGCGGCAGCAGGCAGGGCTGCACGCGACATTCCAGCCCCTCGGGCCCGAGCCGGGCTATCCCCAGCAGCTTGATCCGCATGCCCAGCTCTTCGGCAAAGGCGATGTCGGTCGGATCGACATGCTCGATCCCCTCGACCAGCACCTCCTCGGAAGCCACCCTGCAGCCGAAGCCGAGTGTGGCGAGGATCGCCAGCTTCTGTGCGGCATCGGTGCCGGAGATGTCCATGAACGGGTCGGCCTCGGCATAGCCCAGCGCCTGCGCTTCCTTCAGCACATCCCCAAAGGCCCGTCCGGTTTCCCGCATGGTCGTCAGGATGTAGTTGCAGGTCCCGTTGAGGATGCCGTGAATCTCGCCAATGGCGTTGGCCGTCAGCCCCTCGCGCAGGGCCTTCAGGATCGGGATCCCGCCTGCCACCGCAGCCTCGAAGGCCAGATGGGTGTCCCGCGCCTCGGCCAGCATCGCCAGCGCGATCCCCTGTTCGGCGATCAGCGCCTTGTTGGCGGTGACGACCGGCCGTCCGGTATCGAGGGCGGCGGTGACGGAAGCGCGCGCCGGGTCGCCTGCCCCGCCCATCAGCTCCACGAACAGGTCGATATCACCCGCCTGCGCCAGGGCTACCGGATCATCGAACCAGGCGAGGCCAGAGAGGTCGACCCCGCGATCGCGGCCACGATCACGGGCAGCGACGGCCGTGACCTCGATCGGTCGCCCGGCCCGCATGGCGATCAGCTCAGCCTGCGCCCGCACAAGCGTCAGCGTTCCGAGCCCGACGGTCCCGAGCCCGGCCATCCCGACCCGCAGCGGCGCGCTCACGCGCTGGCCCGAGCCGGCGGCTCGCCCTCCGTGCCGGCATCGCCGGGGGTATTGATGCCGTAGTTCCGGAAGAAGGCCTTGATCGACCTCACGGCCTGGCGGATCCGGTGCTGGTTCTCCACCAGCGCGATGCGCACATGGCCATCGCCATATTCGCCGAACCCGAGCCCCGGGGCCACCGCGACACAGGCCTCGCTCAAGAGCAGCTTTGAAAAACCGACCGAGCCCAGATGCCGGAAGGCCGGCGGGATCGGCGCCCAGGCGAACATGCTGGCTGGCGGGCTCGGCACATTCCAGCCGGCCGATTCCAGCCCGTCGATCAGCACATCACGGCGCTGCCGATAAAGCGCCCGGATCTCCCCCACACATTCCTGCGGACCGTTGAGGGCGGCCGTCGCCGCGACCTGGATCGGCGTGAACGCGCCATAATCCAGATAGCTCTTGATCCGGGCGAGGGCCGCAACGAG
This sequence comes from uncultured Rhodospirillales bacterium, assembly GCA_964584645.1. Lineage (GTDB taxonomy): Bacteria > Pseudomonadota > Alphaproteobacteria > CAZPBH01 > CAZPBH01 > CAZPBH01. The sequence goes on from CAZPBH010000365.1 coordinate 2,019, forward strand.
GGTCGGATTGCCGGCGGCAAAGCCAATGCGCCAGCCCGGCATGTTGTAGGTCTTGCTCATGCTCGTGAACTCGACCGCGATATCCTTGGCGCCCGGCACCTGCAGGACCGAGGGCGGCGGGGTGCCGTCAAAATAGATCTCGGCATAGGCGAGGTCGGAGAGGATATAGACCTCTTCGCGCCGGCAGATCTCCACCACCTCGCGATAGAAATCGAGATCAACGACCTGCGCCGTCGGATTGGAGGGGAAGTTGAGGATCACCGCCAACGGCTTGGGCACCGAATGCCGGATCCCGCGCAGCAGACTGTCGAAGAAATCCGCATCATCGACCATCGGCAGGTGCCGGATGGCTGCGTTGGCGATCATGAAGCCGAAGGGATGGATGGGGTAGCTCGGATTGGGGGCGAGGATCACATCCCCCGGAGCGGTGATCGCCTGGGCGAGATTGGCCAGCCCCTCCTTCGAGCCCAGCGTCACACAGACCTCGCTGTCGGGGTCGAGGGTCACGCCGAAACGGCGTTCGTAATAGGCGGCCTGGGCCCGGCGCAGGCCCGGAATGCCGCGGCTGACCGAATAGCGATGGGTCTTGGGGTCATTCACCGTCTCGACCAGCTTGGCCACGATATGCGGCGGTGTCGGCTGGTCGGGATTGCCCATGCCGAAATCGATGATGTCCGCGCCGGCCGCGCGGGCCCGCGCCTTCATCGCGTTGACTTCGGCGAAGAC
>CAZPBH010000366.1:0-2728 GCA_964584645.1 uncultured Rhodospirillales bacterium
GGCCGAGATGCTCTAGCCGGTCCGGAGCGCGATCATGCGGGCGGGTCTGCCGGTTCAGGAAATCCACGCCCAGCGCGGTCGGCTGGAGGACACCTTCCGCGCCCTGACCGGCGGCGGCCGGGAGGCGGCCGCATGAGTGCGCGGGTGATCATCGCCATTCTGGGGCGGGAGCTGGCGGGCTATTTCGCCTCGCCGCTGGCGTTCATCTTCATCACCATCTTTCTGGTGCTGAGCGGTGCTGTCACCTTCTTTCTGGGCGGGTTTCTGGCGCGCGGACAGGCCGATCTTGCGCCCTTCTTCCAGTTTCACCCCTGGCTGTACCTGTTCCTGATCCCCGCCCTTGGCATGCGGCTCTGGGCGGAAGAGCGCAAGACCGGGACCATCGAGTTCCTGCTGACCCTGCCGGTCCAGCCAGGCGAGGCGGTGGTGGCAAAATTTCTCGCGGCCTGGCTGTTCGCGGGCCTCGCGCTGATCCTGACCTTTCCGATCTGGATCGCGGTCAATGCGCTGGGTGACCCGGATAACGGGGTGATCCTTGCCGGCTATCTGGGCAGCTGGATGCTGGCGGGGGGCTTCCTTGCCATCGCCTCGACGCTGTCGGCGGCGACGTCCAATCAGGTCATCGCCTTCGTTCTGGCGGTCACGGTGAGCTTTGTGTTCATGGCCTCGGGGCTGGAGATCGTGCAGGCGGGCCTGCGCGGCTGGGCCCCCGATCTGCTGGTTGATCTCGTCGCCGATCTCAGCCTGCTCTCGGCCTTTGCCGGGATCGCCCAGGGTGTGGTGTACCTCCGGGATCTTGTTTATTTCCTCAGCCTCATCGGGGTGGGTCTGGTGATCAACACCGCCCTGATCGAGGCGCAGAGGGAGCGCTGAGGCGATGGCCGGAACACCCTCCCGCAGTCTGACCGGGGCGCAAAGGGCCCGGCTGGCCGCCGGCACCATTGCCGCCGCGCTGGTGTTCTTCCTTGCGTTCAACCTGGCCGTCGGTCAGTGGGTCACCTCGGCACGGCTCGACCTGACCGAGGACAGGCGGTTCACCATCAGTGAGGCGACCGGGCAGGCCCTTGCCCGCATCAGGGAGCCGATCCGCCTGCGCCTCTACCTTTCCGACGAGATCGAGCGGCTGGGGCCGGGTGTCGCCTCCCATGCGCAGCGCGTCACCGACCTGCTGGCTGAATATGAGCGTCGGGCGGAGGGGCGCCTGATCGTCGAGCGGTTGACGCCCGAGCCCTATTCGCCCGAAGAGGATCAGGCGGTCTCCGACGGCCTCCGCGGTGTGCCCATCGACGCTCAGGGCACGCAGGTGTTCTTCGGGCTGGCCGGGGTGAACAGCACCGATGATCTGGATGCGATCCCCTTCTTCACCCCGGACCGGGCGCGGTTCCTTGAATACGACCTGACCCGGCTGATCGCCGATCTGGCCCAGCCGATCAAGCCGCAGGTCGCCGTGATCGGAGCGCTGCCCCTCCAGGGCGGGCCGGAGACCAGCTTCCAGTCGATGGTGGTGCTGGACCAGCTGCGCCAGTTCTTCGATGTGCGCATCCTCGGAGGCACCATCGACGCGATCGCGCCCGAGGTCGGCGTGCTGATCCTCGCCCAACCTGGCGATCTGGACGAGCGCACAATCTTTGCCATCGATCAGTTCGCCCTGCGCGGTGGGCGGATCCTGGCGCTGCTCGACCCCCACCCGGAATCCATGCAGGTCAGCCCGCAGGCGATGATGCAGGGCCGCCAGCAGCCGCCACCCGCCGATTTCGCCAGCGTCGAGCCCCTGCTTGCGGCCTGGGGGGTCCGGATCGCGGCCGATGAGGTCGTGGGCGACCCCAATCTGGCCGAGCGCGTGCAATGGATGGATGGCAGCCGGCCCGTGGTGGTGGATTACCTGGCGTGGATCGGCGCCGGGCCGGATCGCTTCGATGCCGACAACCCGCTCTTTGCCCAGATGCAGAAGCTGAATTTCCTTACGCCGGGCGCCCTACGCGTGGACCCGGAGGCCGCGATCCGGCTGAGCCCGCTGGTGACCACCACAGCCTCGGCCGGCACGATCCCGGCCAGTGACTTCGCCTTCAGGCCCGATCCGGTGCGTATCCTGCGCGAGTTCAGCCCAGGTGGGGTGCCGCTCACGCTGGCCGCCCGGATCGAGGGCGAGATCACCACCGCCTTTCCCGACGGCCCGCCTGCGGAGTGGGACGGCGAGGCCGAGGTGCTCGAAACCACCAAGGCACCGTTCAGCGCCGTCATCATCGCCGACAGCGATTTCGCCACCGATCAGGCCTGGCTGCAGACCCAGAACGTGCTGGGCCAGCGCTTTGCGGTGCCGGTCGCGAACAATGGCGATTTCCTGATCAATGTCGTCGAACAGCTCGCCGGTGCGGAGGGTCTGGCCGGCCTGCGCGGGCGTGGGGTCACGGACCGGCCCTTCACGGTGATCGAGAACATGCGGCGCGCCGCCGAGGCAAGTTTCCGTGCCAAGGAGGAGGAACTTCTGGCCCAGATTCGCGAAACGGAGGCCGAGATCCGGGCGCTGCAGGAACAGGAGGCCGAAACCGGTGTGCTGATGACGGCCGAGCAGCAGGCGGAGATCGAGCGTTTCCGTGACGAGGTGCTGGGCCTGCGCCGGGAATTGCGCGATGTGCGTTTCGCGCTGACCCGCGATGTCGAGCGGTTGCAGAATCTGGTCCAGCTTCTCGTGATCTGGAGTGTCCCGGCGCTGCTGGCGCTGATCGCC
>CAZPBH010000367.1:0-2704 GCA_964584645.1 uncultured Rhodospirillales bacterium
TTGCTCCGCGGAAGGTCTACGTGCCGACGAAGGAATCCTTGGATTTCGCCGAGCAGTTTGCCGAACGGCTCGGGTTACCTTTCGACCGTGACGCCGTCGACGCTCTTTCGCGATCGCTGTACGAGGTGATGTTCGAGGACTTGCGCAGGGTCCTCGGTATGCCGGCAGACGCTGTTCATTTCCGCTCTGGGGCCTATGGCTCAACCCGCCTGTTTTTCACGGTTGATGCGGCCGGCACCCCAGTTATCGTCCTTGATCTGGTCTTCGACTATTGTTTGGTAGCGCTTAGCCATATCGCTAGCATCGCGACGTTCACCGTCCCCAGCCCCGCTGACCGCAGCAAGCTGGCGAAAGCCGCTGCTGAGATTTTTGGGCTGTTTCGCGCGCCGTCAGGCTTCCTGGCGGTCCGCCAGCGGATGGCGCCTCTATTGGCGAGCCAGCCCGAGATTTTTGAGATCGCCCATCTGCTGGCAAGGAGCATGACGGTCTATGCCCTTTGTCATGAAGTTGCCCATTGGCGGCTGGATCATATTGGCAAGCCACCCTCGCCCGGGCAGGAGATCGACGCCGATAGACAGGCCACGACCGACTTTCTTCGTCTGGTCGAGCAGGGGCGGAAAAATGCGGATACGCATGTTCACGTCGATCCGAAGCTGGCCGGGGCGCCCATTGTGCTGATGCGCCTCTTGGCCCTGTTCGAATCCTGGGAGCGGCATATCGGCTATGGCAGTGCTGAAGATTCTCACCCTCCGGCTGAACAACGGCTTCATGTTGTCGAAGCCGCCATCCTCCCGACGCTCGGTGAAACAGCTGTGCAACTCACTGATGGCCTGATTCTCGGTATCGCCGATCTCCGTCGGGATCTGATCGGCTGACAGGCCTGCCCGCGCCGATAAGGGCGCGAGATTTTCGCGACGAACGTCCAGGGGACTTTGCCGCCAGGATCAGCCGCGTCGACACCCACTGAAACCAGTGAGGACCGGTCCTCCTCAGCCCTGAGGAGACAGGCACAATGGTCTACTGCATTCACTGCGGGCGCAATGTTTGCCGCCCGTGCCGGTCGTCGTGCGAAGCCGATGCCGGCGACGCTTTCGCCTATATTGTTCTTGAAGATCGCGAGTTGATCGATCCCGTCTTTGCCACGCGGCTTGCCATTCGGATCGCCGGGCGTCGTTTGCCGCGCCGTTCTGTGCCGGACTGGTTAGCGCACGTCATCTACCTGTGTGAGACGCCGATCCTCTGGCCGAGCGGCGCGCCGTTCGAGATCAACGACACTCTTGTGGACGACGCGTTCAAGGATGGCAGTTGCCGCTGGCTTAGCGAGTTCACAAATCTGACGCGCCCGAAGAAGCGGCGGCCGCAGCAGCGAGTTGTCCAACGGCTGCGACTTCTCGATCTGGCTGATCGCATTGATCGGGTCCCCGTGCGGGACCGGCGGCAAGGCCAGGCAAGGCAGCCGGGCGATATCCCCTTGTAAAGCAAGGAAAGGGCGCCACGAGGCGCCCTTTTTCGATTGGGTATTGGTGAAGCCGAGCGCCTAAAGGCGCTCGGCGATATAGTCGGTGCCGTCGATCTCCAGCTCGATGATGTCGCCGTTTAGTAGCAGGTCGCGGGCGAAGGCGTCGGTGTCGATATAGGGGCGCAGACTGTCCGGCACCTGATCCATCAGGCCGCTGTCATCGAGATATCGCTCGGCATAGTCGGCCGCACTGCCTTCGGTCAGGTGGAGCTCATCCAGCCGGTCCAGGGCCTCATCGGGCCGATACCCAAAATGCTCAATCAGAGCGACGAGCCTGTAGGCGTCATGGACGTCGAGGTCTTCGAAACGCTCGAACCAGTCGGCCAGATTGGCTTGGTTGACGCCGATCGCCTCGAACAGGGCCGCGTTATCGCCGTCGATGAACTGGATTTCATATTCCTCGACCGGCTCACCGTATTCGTTGCGGTGGCAGGCGGCGCGGCTGCGGTACTCCTCGAGCGTGCTGAAATAGAAGCCGGTGGCGCTGATATCGTAGGGGGTGGCGTGATAGGTGTTGGTCATGGTCGTCTCCTTTCGTTCCTGTCCCGAGGGTCGAGACGCAACGAAGGGGACCGGGCGGATCAGCGGGGCTGGCAAAGCCGGGCTTGCCCGGCGCGGGCTAACACGGGAGCTGCCGCAGGCGGCGAAGGGAGCGGGCGGCCCTTGCCGGCGCCGCACGCCCGGTCAGGGTTGCGGTTGAGATTGATCCCTTGGGGCTGAACGCGGAGCGGGCATTCCGCCCTAGTCGACACGCCAATCCCGGATAAGCAGCGGTTTCGGACAGTTTCCCCACGCGAAATCCGCCCAAACTGCGCCCGGCGATCGACGCCGGAGGCGTTATGCAGGTTCTGAGGCGAACCGTTTGCGATGAGGCGACGGGGGGCGTCTGCACGATGAGGAGACCTGCCCATGATGACTCAAGGCTATACGTTTATTGCGCGAATTCTGAGCGGGCGGTGGCGTCCGCTCAACGCGACATTGCTGATCCTGACAGCGGTCAGCGGGTACATGACTTTTCGGGGGATGCTGCTCAGCGCCACCGACGGCCCCCCTGATCTGATCACCATTGGCACCATGGCCGTTCTGGCCCTGGCCATCACGGTGGCCCTGCATTCAGTCTATGCGGCGGGGTTTCGCCTGGTGCCGAGCCAAGAGCGGGGCGCGCCTCTCGGCTATGCCGTCGCG